>CAYOQW010000139.1:0-4248 GCA_964406175.1 uncultured Candidatus Saccharibacteria bacterium | reverse complement strand
ATGTACACCAGCATCACGACCGCGACCTGCCACCGGATGAAGAAATAGAAGGTGGTGACGATGGCGAACGAAATGATCTGCACCACGAACTGATTGAAGAACGACACGATGACCAGTGTCATGTCATCACGCGCTTTGGACAGCTGGCGGAGCGTTTCCCCGGTTTTCTTCGCTTCATGAAAATCGAGCGACAAGTTGATGGCATGGTCATAGGCTTTTTCAAACAAGGCGATGCTCGCTTTGTCAGCAAAAACCTTGGTCTTGTAGGCCTGGATGTTCTTGCTGATCCGGGACAGGAACGCACTCATGATCCACAGGCCGATGACGAACAGAACCCCCAGGAAGAAAGCCTGCTGTGTATACTCACCGATCCGTGTCAGGTATTTGTCCAGGATCACTTTGTACAGGTAGGATTCCCCGAGGGAAAAGACCTGGCTTAAGGCCCCCAGGATCGTGATGACCGCGATCACCCAGCCCTGTTTACGGAAAAAAGAACGAAAAAAGCGAAATGTGCTCATGGACATTGGGACAATACCTCCTCATAGTACCGCACATAGTGGTCAACGATCTTTTTCTGTGAAAACACCCCGAGCGCCCGGTGCCTGGCACTGTCCCCCATGCGCTTGCGCAGCACCGGGTCTCGCACCAGCTGGGAAAGTCCTTCGGCCATGGCATCAGTATCACCGACCGGATAGATCCAGCCGGTCTCGCCATGGGCGATCACTTCCGGTATGCCACCGGCCTGCGTCCCCAGCACCGGATGCCCATAGGTCATGGTCTCCAGGATGCTGAGCCCAAAGCTTTCCTTGTCCGAGGTATAAATTCCCATATCAGCGGCATTGAAATAATTCTCCACGTCGAGCACCTGCTCTCTGACCAGGACCCGGTCCTTGATGCCGAGCGAGTCGACCAGACCTGCATAGGTTGAAAAACTGGCTCCAGCGATGATGAGCAGCTTGACCCGCGGGTCAGGACATTTGCTCAGCACCGTGAGGAGGTCAGGGATACGTTTCACGTCCCTCAAGTTCGACGCATGAACGATCAGCACATCATCTGCCTTCAGTTTGAGCTGCTGACGGAGAGTATCCCTGGGGATGGTGACATCCTTCAGCACCGCGAAATTGTAGATGACTTGTATGGATTTGGTGATCCCGAACAGTTCCTGTGTCTGCTTCTTGAGGCTTTCCGAAACTGCGGTCACCCCACACGACTTGTCGATCGAGTATTTGATGATCGGTTTATAATGAGCATCCTGGCTCATCAGCGTCACATCGGTGCCGTGAAGCGTGGTGATGACCCGCGGCTTGCACCGCTCCCGTCCGAGCATCTGCTTGGCCAGAAAGGCAGCGGTCGCATGCGGCACGGCATAGTGTACATGGAGGATGTCCAGGTCGAAATCCTCGCTCACCTCAGCCATTTTGACCGAGAGAGGGAGCGAATAATCGACATATTTGAACAGCGGGTAGGCGTTGACCACCACCTCATGGAAGAAAATGTTCTTGCGGCTCATATCCAGACGAAAAGGGATGCCATAGCTGATGAAATGAACCTCATGTCCTCGGTCGGCCAGTGCATGTCCCAGCTCTGTAGCTACGATCCCGCTCCCGCCCGCAGACGGGTAACAGGTCATCCCTATTTTCAAGGGCTTGTTCGTACGCATCAGAAATTCCTCGACGAATGTTCCAGGTGGCTCACACTGTCAACCATGACCGGGTCATTGACCCAGAGCCCCATGGCATGCCCGACCCCGGCAGAGAGGCCGAGGAACCGGCTGCGGGTCTCCTGCAGCTCCAGGTACGACTTGTTCTGCACCTGCGTCTGATGGCAGGCCATCATAGTCTTCCACTGCTCCATGACGTCGCTGATATCCACGATGATGTCTGGCGGTAATGTTGTGAATTTCGTCACTGCATAGTAATACAGGGAATGGATAGCATGGACCGGCAGATGCTTGAGTTCAGCCAGGCCGCCATACCGTGCCAGCCGGCTCGCATCGCGGACCAGACGGGAGACCACCCGGTGGTCAGGGTGCTGATTCTCATCGGGTGTGGGTGCCAGAATGATGTCTGGCCGGAGGGTCCTGATGCGTTCCGCTATCCGGATCCGGTTCTCGATGGACTCGTCGATGTGGCAGTCCCCGCCGAAATCGAGAAATTCAATAGAGGCCCCTATGGACCGGGCTGCCTCGCGGGCTTCCTGCTCGCGGATCTGGGGTGTCCCCGCTGTGCCGGCTTCGCCGAGCGAACAATCGATCATGGTGACCGCGTTACCTTTCTGGATCTCTTTTATAAGGACCGCTCCGCACCCGAACTCGATATCATCAGGATGAGCCCCGATGGCCAAAATGTGTTGTACCATAGCTATCGTTCCGAACTAAAGATTAGGCAGCCAGGAATTATGGTCGTGTTCGACCGTATCCCGTTCGATCATCTCGACATCGTGGATGGCATCGAGGTCCAGATAGGATTTTTCACCTGCACCCATCACATAATGCGTACAGTGCAGAGCTGACTGCATCCAGGCGAAACGGTGATGAGCGTCCGGATTCATCTGCCGCTTCGTCAGCTCCTGTTCTGGCAACGTGAGGTATTCACTACCTCCCCGATGAAGGACCAGAGAGCCATCCTTCAGCTGAGCCCGCACAATCTCGCCTTCATACTCGACGTCGGCAAAGTAATCAGTATCCAGCTCAGATGTCCTGTCCCGAAAATCGGGATCACTGGAACGCACTATCTCGATGCCTTCCAGAAGACCAAGTTTTTCATACATGGTCAAACAGAAGTCAGAGGCCGTTATTGCCTGAACGGAGGCGAACAGGTCAACCAATGATCTATCAAGATACTGCGGGAGCTTGCGGACCATCCGCTCCTGCCAACCCTTCGGGATGCGTTTGAGATAGAGCGGCGAATACTTCTTCTGAAGCTTGTTCTCCTGCTCAAAGTTCAGCCGGACTTCTTCCCCGGTCTGCCGGTTCATGAGCGGAGTAACCGTTTCACGATAGTCATGGTCACTGTCGTGATAGAAAAAGATGATCCGGCCGCCGATCTCGCTTTGCAGCCGCCTCGCGGTCACGAATTTGGAATACAGGAATCGCTTGGGGAAAAAACCGTTCGGCTGCTGGCCAAAACAGATCACTGGTTCCATAAAATACCTGTATGCGTTAACGAATTTCCTCCTACGCTGAAGCAGCTATGGAGGACAAGCACGGGTTAATGAGTTAACGAGTTATCACACTCTATCAGACAAAGAATCAATCCTGAGCGAAGTCGAACGGACCTGTCTCCCCTTAGTCTAGCGGAAAACAGGCAAATTACAATCGAGAGCTCAGGGATGATGGTTCTCCCCCTTTGTGAAAGGGGGAACAAGGGGGATTTAGCTCACCCTGTCAGACAAATCCCTCCCCGCCTTCGGAGGCGAGGCTCGTCAAGGACGGCTGCCTCCCTTTCACAAAGGGAGGAAAACGTGCAGGCTAGGACGTTAGCCGATCATGGTCAGAAAGTACCGGTGTATCCGGCTATCCTGCGTTAGCTCCGGATGGAATGACGTAGCCAGTAGTTTGCCCTGCCGGGCTGCGATCACTTTGCCGTCAGCTAACGAGGATAACACCTGAACCTCAGTACCGTTCGCCTCGATGATCGGTGCCCGGATGAATATAGCCGGGAACAAGGCGTCCTCTGATTCTCCAAGCACTTTGTTGATCTCAGGAATTGAAATGCCCTGTTCAAAGCTGTCCTTCTGCCTGCCGAACGCGTTCCTCTTCACCGTGATATCCATAACCCTCAGGATCGGCTGATCGCGTCCGACCTCAGATGCCAGGAATATCATGCCCGCACAGGTGCCCCAGACAAGCTTGCCGGCCGCGATGAACACACGGATAGCATCGATCAGTCCGTACATGACCGCAAGTTTACCGATCGTCGTACTTTCGCCTCCCGGAATGATAAGCCCCTCGACCTGACCCAGCTCCTCAGCGGTACGGATCTCGCGCGCCTCGACGCCCAGGCCAAAGAGCATTTCGATGTGCTCACGAAAAGCGCCCTGGAGGGCAAGGACCCCGATACGGGGAGCAGTATGGACGATCTTGATAGACATGCTTTGCCTGTTTTGCTGGGCATGATGCCTGGTGGCATCATGATGGATGATCAGGGCGGTTCGTGAACCGCTCCTTACGGGGATTATCCCCATCTCCCACTCCTCGTACGGGCGGTTCACGAACCGCCCTCCCTTCCCATCCCTCCGCCTCCTATC
>CAYOQW010000138.1:0-4292 GCA_964406175.1 uncultured Candidatus Saccharibacteria bacterium | reverse complement strand
GAAGAGGTCGTGGAAAAAGCCCAGAAAGACATCGAAAAAGTCATGATGGAAGCCGGTCAGAATGCGGCCATCGCCGCCAAGGTCCCCGGACTCAAGTCCGACGTCATCCGGTATCTGGGTATGCTGCGGTTCCGCTTCAGCTACGGTCAGAACGTCCTGGACCACTCTGTCGAAGCAGCGACGCTGGCCGCCCTCATCGCTTCCGAAATGGGCGCAGATGTCCAGCTCGTCCGCAAGGCAGCGCTCCTGCATGACATCGGCAAATCCATCGATCACAAGACCGAAGGCAGTCATGTCCAGATCGGCGCTGATCTTCTGAAAAAACTTGGATTCAGCGAACGGGTCATCTATGCGGTACAGGCTCATCATGAGGATGTTCCGTTGAAGACCCCGGAAGACTTCATCGTGCTGGTGGCAGATGCCATATCAGGTGCCAGACCTGGTGCGCGCTACGATACCGTGGAACGCTATGTGGAACGTCTCCAGAAGCTGGAAGAGATAGTGAACAGCATCGCCGGCGTCGCCAAATCCTTTGCCATCCAGGCTGGTCGCGAGATCCGTATCCTCGTCAACCCCGATGAGGTCGATGATCTGGCCGCCAAGAAGCTGGCCATGGACGCCGCCAAGCGTATCGAAGAGGGTCTCGAGTATCCCGGGCAGATCAAAGTCAGCGTGCTCAGAGAGACAAGAGCGGTTGAATACGCCAAATAACTGATGCCTACGCACGGAAAACCCTTGCATTTGCTGAAAAAGTTGGGTATAGTACCCGCGCAATAGGCTATTTCATTCAGGTTTCGGTATTATTTATTTTATGTAGGGAGGGTAACCTCGTGAACAAGACAGAACTCATCGACTACATCGCCAGCGAAGCCAAGATCACCAAGAAAGCTGCCGGAGATGCACTCGCAGCCGTGATCAAGGGCGTGACCGTCAGCCTCAAGAAGGGCAAAAAAGTCCAGGTCACCGGTTTCGGTACCTTCGTCGTACGTTCCCGCAAAGCCCGCACCGGTCGCAATCCCCGCACCGGAGCCACCATCAAGATCGGCGCCTCCAAGGTCCCCGCTTTTGTCGCTGGCAAGGGTTTCAAAGAAGCCGTCAAATAACTGATAGCCTCTTCCTCTCGAATTCTAAAAGCTCCTCTGCGCTTCGGCGTCAGGGGAGCTTTTTTTTCACCCTGAGCATGATACAATGCAGCTGAAAGAATTCCCTCAGGAGAGCATTATGGCCAGATCAAAGGGTAAACATGCCGTGTCGGCACAGAAGAACAGACCAGCAAACAGTTCGAGAGCAGCTGCTGTGTCCGCGTTCTCACCGGGCAGGCTCGGCGCCGGGCTGGTGCTCCTGGTCCTCGTCGGGATGGCGGTTGGCATGGTCGCGGCCCCGGTTTTTTTTGGGGATAAGAAAGTAGGGCCAGACGGCGAGTCAGAAGCAGCGATCCTGGGAGCAGACCTTGAAAGGACGCCTGACGAACAACCGGTCCCTGACCCGGAGAGCGGCGTCTCTGGTGATCAGACGGTCAGGTTTGACTGGGCGAGCGCACCGGCGCCGCTCCAGGGTACCGCTGACGACCTCGACATCGAGGACCGGATCGAGACTTCCAAAGTACAGGCCTATGCGCTGCTGGGCCGTCTCGGTTCTATTCCCGCTATCCATGCATCCTTCTATCCTTTTACAGCACTGACGCAGGACCGCTACTATTCCGCTCTGGTCGATCTGACGTTCGTGGTCGATGCCGGAGCTGACGTGGTCAGCCAGATCTGTCAGGGTAAAGCGGTCACTTCGGGCAGTGCCTGCCGGTCGTCACTCTAGAGCCTCATCCTTAGACACGGGACGTGCTATGGAACAGCTGTTTTCCAGTCAGATGGACGCACCTTTTGGTACGCTGCACCTCGCAGCGACGTCCAAGGGGATATGCAAGATCAGTTTTGGGTCAAATGATTTTTATTCCTGGCTGTTCGACCACGTGGACGCGGTCGAAGCAGTAGAACGGGAATACTACCTTTTGAAACACCTGAAAGTTGAACTTCGAAAATACTTCCGTGGTGCACTTACTGAGTTCACATCTCCGCTGGATGTGCGAGGCACTGTTTTTCAGAACCAAGTCTGGCAGGCGATGACCGATATCCCCTACGGCACGACCGGGACCTACGCGCAGATCGCAGGCACGATCGGGGCTGGCAAGGGCTTTCGGGCTGTTGGTACCGCCTGCGGAGCCAATCCTCTGCCCATCGTCATACCCTGTCACCGGGTGCTGGGTTCGCATGGCAGCTTCGGCGGCTATGCCGGGGGGCTGCCGGTCAAGGAGTGGCTCTTGAAGCGTGAAGGGGTGATGCTGGTATGAAGAACCTGAGAATGATCCTCGGCGGAGCACTGGCAGCAGCAGTGATCCTGGGCATGATGTATGTTTTTTTTCACATCCCGGTGGACCAGCTCCAGCGCATCGCTGACCGACTTGGCTTCTGGGGCCCTGTGCTGATCGTCGCTCTGGTGGCGCTGACCCATATCATCGCTCCGTTCAGCGGGGCGCCGGTGTTCCTGGCGAGCATCCGGCTGTATGGTTTTGACCGTACGTCGCTCTATCTCTATGCGGGTAGCATGGTCAGTGCGGTCATCAGCTTCTGGATCGCCCGAAAGCTGGGCAGAGCTTTCGTGAAGCGTCTGGCCGGGGACGATGCCATGAAAAAAATGGATGCCATTTCCCTGCGTGAAGAAAAGTCGATGCTCATCGTGTCCCGGCTGTTCGGCTATGGGATCTTTGAGATTGTGAGCTATGCGCTCGGGTTCACGGCGATCGGTTTCATGCACTATATGAGCTATACCATCGTATTGTCGGCGGTGCCCTCGTTCGTCATGTATTTTCTGTTCAATCATGTGAGCTTTGTGGGCGCCAAGGGCTACATCCTGTGGTTCCTGAGCCTCTCGGTCTCTGGACTCATATTTTCCAAATGGCTGCTGAGCCTCTATCGTCACGAGCATGAGGCGAAGAAGCGTTGACCAATATTTCATATGAGAGGGTACCATGCAGATACTTCGTTTCGGCACCGGCGGTATCCCGCTCAGCACTCGAGAGCGTTCGACCTATGCCGGCGTCGAGCGTATCCGTGAGCTCGGGCTGGACTGCATGGAGCTGGAGTTCGTCCATGGGGTGAGGCTGAAAGAAGACGAGGCGCGCCGGATAGGAGAGCGCGCAAAGGAACTGGATGTCAGACTCTCTGCCCATGGTCCGTACTATATCAACCTGGCATCGCTGGAAGCACCCAAGATCGGGGCTTCTCGAGGCATGCTCGTGCAGACTGCACAGGCCTGCTCCTGGCTGGGGGCGGACCGGTTCACGTTCCATGCAGCGTTCTACCAGGAACGCGATAAATCGCGCATCTACGAAATGGTACGAGAGCAGATCCAGAAGATCCGTGACACTTTGGTCGAGGAAGGCATTGAGAACGTACGGATCGACCCGGAGCTGACCGGCAAGGCGACCCAGTTCGGAGACCTGACCGAACTTATAGCTCTTGCAAAAGAGATCAAGGGTGTACAGTTCTGCGTCGACTTCGCACACGCACAGGCACGTTCTGGCGGTGAGGTGAACGGGTACGATGACTTCGCAGCCATGCTCCAGCAGATCAAGGATGGGCTTGGTCAAGATGCCCTGAATGACATGCATATCCATATGTCCGGGATCAATTTCACCGCCAAAGGCGAGCGCAATCACCTGGTCTTGGAGAACGCCGATATTGACTGGCAGGGCTTGCTCCGCGCGCTGAAGGACTTCGACGTCGGCGGGCTGGTCATCTGCGAGAGCCCGAATCTGGAAGAAGATGCCATGAAGATGCAAAAATGCTATAATTCAATGATGGCATAGTCCATAGCTGAGGTTCTCACGTGATCGAGCAGCTGCCAACTGATTCGGAATTCTTTTCGGGTATTCGTGATCTGTTCTCCTGGCGGTCAATGAAGCGGCGTATCCAGAGATTTCGAGCTCGTAGCAGACCGTTCGTTCTTGAGCTTGTGTTGGTCGTGGTGCTGCTGGTCATTGGGTTCTTCGCCGGAAGGACCACCTTCTTATATACAATGTTTCCAGCTTTTTGTGTATGTCTGGCTTTCACATTCTTCGGCAGAAGCAACAGAACGAGGCGGATCGTGATGTCTTTGGTAAACGGAGTTCTGTTCGTTGTCCTGTGGTTTATTCTCGTGAAAACGTTAGTTGTGTTCATGTCTTTTTCATTTGACGGATATGTTGAGTTGTTAGAAAGTCGAGCGTTGTTTACAGTTCGGTCGGATAGAAATAGTCCATG
>CAYOQW010000137.1:0-4306 GCA_964406175.1 uncultured Candidatus Saccharibacteria bacterium | reverse complement strand
CTGCCATGGCAGTATTCAAGCACGAAAAACCGGATCTCGTGGTACTGGATCTGAACCTGCCCGGCAAGGACGGAGTTCTGGTATGCCGGGATATCCGGGTGACCAGCCGTGTACCCGTGATCATGCTGACCGCCAGACGGGAGGAAGCGGACCAGGTCAAGGGCCTGCGGGAGGGGGCGGACGACTATGTCCTGAAGCCTTTCAGCCCGAGAGTACTGGTACTGAAGGTTCAAAAAATGCTGGAGCGGCCGCCGCTCTATGAGCCGGAGGTGATCAAATTTTCTGACCTCGTCATCGACATATCCCAAAGGTCAGTTTCCCTGCAGTCTATTCGAAACGCCGAGCTGACACTGGTGCCGACGACGCCCGCGGAATTCAATCTATTGCTGACCCTCATACGTACTCCCCAGAAGGCATTTTCCCGGGACGAACTGATCGATGCTCTCAGCGATGAGACCATACCGCCGGATATTTACGACCGGACGATCGATTCTCACATCAAGAATCTGCGGAAAAAGCTGGGGGCCGGGAACTATATCGAAACGGTTCGCGGGCTGGGCTACAAAGCTGTCGTTCCAGAAAAGGAATAGAACATGAAATTCAATCTCCGGACCAAGACCATCAGCGTTATCCTGCTCACCAGTATTGTTGCTATCCTGATGGCCGGGGTCATGATCAATTTTCAGACCGAGCGGGCATTTAATACGTTCCTCACCGGTCAACTTCAGTTCCTGGAAGACAATAGACCCAGAATGATGCCAGGTATGCCTGATTTTCGAGGGCTCCGTAGCGAAGCCAGCCACCAGCTGCTGGAAAAGCAGTTCGCCCGTGAGCTCTGGCGGGCCGTGGCCTGGGCCAGTGTTTTTGCCAGCGGCGTGGCTCTCATCGTAGGGCTGTACTTTTCTGACCGGATCACGGACCCTCTCAGGGAGCTGAAACGCCATGTGAACCGTATGAAGCAGCATCGGTATGACGAACCGGTCCTGGTGCACGGCGATGATGAAGTAGCCGGGATCGCAGCTGATTTCGAATCGCTCCGGCAGGAGCTCAACCGGGTAGAAGAGCTGCGAAAAGATGCGGTCAGTGATCTCGCACATGAAATAGCGACGCCGCTCCAGTCCCTGCTGGGGATTGTGGAAGGTATCGAGGACGGGATGTATGAGGCAAAAGACAAAATGACTGATATGAAGAGTGCTATCGAGCGGATCCAGAACATGACTGATGACCTGCGGAAATTTTCTCATTCCCGCAGCAAAGCACGAACCTGTGAAAAAGAGCCTTTAGAGCTAGCAGCTTTTGTGACGCAGGAGCTCAGTTCTCTGGCTCTCGAAGCCAAAGCCAACGGGCTTGAGGTCATCATCGATATTCCTGCGGATCTCACGATCGAGACCGATCGCAGCATGCTGTCACATATTCTGCTGAACCTGGTCAAGAATGCATTACAGCACACGGAAAAAGGCAGCGTCTCCGTTGCCGCCAGCGTGCTGCCTGGCAGATCAGGTCAAAAGTCGGGGAAGGTCATCACCGTCGCGGATACGGGTTCTGGTATCACAGAGAGCGACCTGCCCTATATTTTTGAACGGTTCTATCGCGGTGAC
The DNA here is from genome assembly GCA_964406175.1 of uncultured Candidatus Saccharibacteria bacterium. Lineage (GTDB taxonomy): Bacteria > Patescibacteriota > CG2-30-54-11 > CG2-30-54-11 > CG2-30-54-11 > CG2-30-54-11. The sequence continues at coordinate 2,708 of CAYOQW010000137.1, read as the reverse complement.
CGGTCCCGCAATCGTAAAACCGGAGGAACCGGCCTGGGGCTGGCCATCGTGAAGGAATATGTCGATCAGCTCGGCTGGACCATACAGGTTACTTCCACGGAAGGAAGCGGGAGCGTTTTTTCGCTGCTGTGTTCATAGCTTCACGACGGGGGAGGAAATAGTGCCGGTAATGCAGCAGCCCCAGCAGAAGGATGAGCTGGGACATGGTAGCTGCTACCGCTTTGAACTGGGCCAGGTAGAAGATCAGGATGTTGACCACGGTCAGCGACATGATCAGCCCGTAGTATCCCGCGGCTACGGCTTTGCGGTCCTGCCGAAGGGCGAAGAGCAGTGCACTCACCGTGTAAAACGCACCGGCGATCCCTTCGAACACGATGCGGGTCACGAACCAGCTGGTACCAATGTGGGTAGAAACATTTTCTTCAGAAAGCATGGTACGTACGAGCAGGATGCTTTGGCTGGGTGCAGCGATAAGCACGATGAGCTCAATAAAGGAACCGAGCCCCAGGAACACGAACGAGACCATCAATGCGATCCGGAGTGGATTTTTCTTTAGTATTTTTTGTTGCCATACGGATAATCGATGGCTCCACTGTTCCATGAGCGTGGATCTGGTGGGGACGACATTGATCCCTTTTGAATCCAGATAGGTGAGCAGTCCGGCAGCGAGTCGGGTGTAGTCCGCGTTCCCGCGTTGCTTTCGCAGATATGTGAGGTGTTCTTTCAGCTCGGCCAGCTCGTCCGGCTCCAGGTCGTGATCGAGGATCTCCTGCAGTGAGTCGAGGACATGGTAGAACTCAGCCCGGGGATCAAGTGACGGAGGCCGTTTCATCCTGAGATACAGCATGATCACCATGAGGAAGCAGGCGTAGATGATCGGGGCCGCGGCCGGGAAGAAATAGTCGTTGGTCTGGGTGATGAATTTGCCGACTTCGTCGATGAAGAGCCCGACACCGATGCCGCTCAGAATTGCTCCGATGGAGTAGACCCAGCGGTTGGCGAACAGCAGGGGCAGAAGCGAAGCGATGAACAGGAACAGACCGCCCCAGAGAACATGAGCGATGTGCAGTGTACCGTTGCCCAGCTGCGGGTAGCCTGTGAGCTGGAGGAACAGCCGGACACCGAGTACCGAGGTCGCAAATCCGATCGCGGTCAGCAGCACATACCGCTCGGCACCTTCGCGGCGGACCGGGTCGCGGATCCTGTTCAACATAGGGAGGCGGTCGTCTATAGACATGAGTCAAGGATGCTACGGATCTGGGTAGCACTGAGCGGCGTTTCGCCGAGCTTACCGCCAATTCTTTCCACCATAGTAGGGAAATGGGTCGAATCGATGTTCCAGTCTTTCAAATGCATTTTGACGCCGAGCGACTGAAAGAACTCAAAGGTTTTTTCACGGGCGAGGCGGGCACAGGCTTCTCCCTCGGCATCAATGCCCCAGACTCGTTGACCATACTGTACGAACTTGGCAAGCTTGGACTGGTAGACTACATCCATCCAGCGGGGTGTCACCATCGCGAGGCCGGCACCATGAGGGATGTCATAAAAGGCACTGATCTGGTGCTCGATCCCATGGGTGGCCCAGTCCTGCGGAACGCCCGCACCGATGAGGCCATTTAAAGCCATGGTGGAGCTCCACATCAGATCTGCCCGGGCATCATAATCGTTGGGTGCTTTGATAGCTTTTGGTCCGTTCTCTATGAGCGTGAGGAGGATGCCTTCCGCGAAGCGGTCCTGGATAGGGGCGTGTACGTCACGGTTCAGGTATTGCTCGAGCACATGGGAAAAGATGTCGACGGTCCCGTAGGCGGTCTGGTCAGAGGGTAACGAATAGGTGTTCTGAGGATCCAAAATAGAGAATACGGGATAACAATTACCTGGCAGGTATGCGAGTTTGGCGTGATCGGTCCAATTGGTGATCACCGCTCCGCTGTTCATCTCGGTACCGGTGGCTGACATGGTGAGGACACAGGCAAGTGGTACTGTTTTTTCTACTATAATTTTTTCCAGCACCATGTCCCAAGCGTCGACTTCAGAGCGGGCCGCGGCTGATATGAGCTTTGACCCATCGATCGTGCTGCCGCCGCCGACCGCGAGTATGAGGTCAGGTTGGAACTCTTTGCACAGCTTCACGCATTCACGCAGGGTTTCGACTCGGGGATTGGGTTCGATCCCGCCGAATTCGCGGACATCAAAATTGTGCAGCTGTTCTTTGACCTGGTCGTAGATCCCGTTTTTCTTGATGCTGCCCCCGCCGTAGGTCAGTACGATCTTCTTGCCGTACTTCGCTGCGTGAGTGCCTAGCTGGGACATGGCTGTTTTGCCGAACACGATGGTCGTGGGATTGCGGAAGGTGAAATCGAGCATGGCGTTTCTCTGTATTATTGATTAACTGATGATTCTGAATTCGGCAGGGTGCCGTCGAATTTCATTTTGCCGTCGCTGAAGTCGAGTGACCTGACCGAAAGGCCGGTACAGCCTTTAATCCCGGATTCCAGGGCGGTCGTGATCTTCGAGGTGTATTCCTTGATGATGTCTGCTGAAACGCCGAGCCTGCCGACCTCTGCCTTCTGGATGGAGAGCGATATTTTGTCATTCACCACAGAGGCCTGGGCTTTGAGATAAAAAGGCGGGTCCGTGAGCAGGACGTCGAACGCGTCGAGTGCCTGCTTGATCTCGTCCGCATTGATCTTGAAGAAATCATTCGT
>CAYOQW010000136.1:0-4339 GCA_964406175.1 uncultured Candidatus Saccharibacteria bacterium | reverse complement strand
CTTCTGGACCATGAACCACGATATGAACCTCGTCACCTACGGTGAATCCATAGGCCGTACGGAAGTGGTTGGACAGTCTCTCCGGAAACTGCCGGTCATCACCAGCACCCATATCAGGGACGGTGTTTTCCGCTGGCACGAGGACCAATATACCTCCATGCGTCAGATCAAAGTGGATAATGAACAGGATTGGATGTCCCTGAAGGATGGAGATGCAGTTACCTTCACTTTTGATCATCAGGCTCTTGTGGCTTTGGGTGAAAGCAAGCCGGACGGGAGCGACATCACAATGGTGTATTACGGGACCGACGGGTACGAACCCGTTCCGTTCGTCCTGGCTGATACGAACACGGATCATGCTTCAGTGAGTTTTGTCCTGAAGTGGCGCGTAGCGCCACTGAGTGTTGATAACCGGTATTTTTTCTACTGGGGTGCGACCGCCTCGGTACCTCACGAGCTGCCTGCTGTGACAGCAGAACAGGCGGCCGGCTATCGCATCGAGGCTGGCGAACGGCATTCCTCTCTGCTCGTAGCGACGCTCGACCGCAGCTGGCAGCTCATCGACCTGCCGGTCGGGGTACAAAAGCTCCCTATGACGTTGTCTGTTCTGGTGACCGACCCCACGCTTCTTGCCGCGTCGCCTGCTCTCGTCGCTGGTGCTGACGGTCCTGATGCTGTCGTGCCGGCTGCCGAGACCTCGTTGTGGTATCGGGTTGAGGGCTCTGATATCGCCGGACCGATGGTGGAAAGCAGTGATCATGTTTTCACAGTGGAAGTCCCGACTGACGGCTTGAAGGCCGGCACGTATCGTGTAGCTGCCTACCTTTTCTCCGGGCAGAAGCAGATCCAGAGCCGGGCTGTTCCCTTTTATGTGTCTGAACCGGTGCTGGTGGCCTGGACCATGGACTGGGAAGGCTGGGATGTGCCGGACAGCACGCTTCGTTCCATCGAAAATCAGGTCGTCAGACATGGGAACATACCGATCACTCATTTTTTCAGCCCCAGGATCTACCTCGAGTCGGTCATGACACCGGAACGTGCTGATTACCTGACGGCCAAGGTCAGTTCCTGGGCACAGAAATACCGTCATGAGATCCAGCTTCATCTGCATATGCAGTTCGACCTGGTCGAGGCTGCCGGAGTAACTCCCCGTACAGAACCCCGTTGGGGGTTCAAAAGCGGTGAAGGGTATGATGTTCCGGCGACGGCCTATACTGCCGAAGAATTTACCAGGATCGTGAAATGGGGCGAGAATCAGTTCGTGGCCAATGGACTGCCGAACCCTATGGGCTATCGGGCCGGAGGCTGGTTCGCCGATGAATCAACACTTGGAGTGCTTGATTCTCTGGGGTTTCTCTATGATTCGTCAGGCAGGGAGCAGAAAATGTGGGGAGGGTCCGCGACCAGTCCCTGGGATCTTGGCTCACAGACCCAGCCCTTCCACCCGTCGGTGGCTGACCAGAACAAGACCGGCAGCCCGTCCCTTGGACTTCTGGAGATACCTAACAATGGAGCTGATGCATACGGCTATTCCGGAGAACAGATGCTAGCCAGGTTCCGTGATAATTTCGCGGGCGAGCCGCTCGCTCAGGAAAAGGTAGTGACGTTCATCAGCCATCCGGAGTGGCAGCGCACCGATGAGCCCAAGATGGATGAGGTGCTGGGAGCTACAGATCAACTTTTGTATACGCAGGGTCAGGGTCCGGTCATTTATGTGACATCAGGCCAGGTGTACGCAGCATGGAAATAATGCCGTCTTTTGAACAACGTTTTATTTCCTATACGCTCATGCTGGTGATATTTTCCGTGATCGATATCACCTGGATCACTCTGATCCTGGTCAGAAAAGCTCACCGGAATGCCCGGCTCTACAAAAAGATCAAGAAGAGCACTCCCACGTGGGTGCATGAAGCGATGCGCTACAGCGTGATTGCCATCAGCTTGGTCATCTATGGGGCTCTCTGTGCGGCTATGGTCCAGCTGTGGTCTCCAAAACCAGAAGTGCTCTCGACGTTCCCTGCGACCGGGACGTATCTTGAGAACTATGACCGACCCATCGAGTTTGAGTTCAACGTCCCGATCGACGTAAACAAACTGGCGAAGAATATCTCGCCGGACATCGAGGGGACATGGAAATTTGACCGCTATGTACCGTGGCTGCCTCTGGCCAGAAAATTGACCTTTGTCCCTACGAATTCATTCCAGCCCGGCGAAAAAGTGATGGCCTATGTCGCCTACATGGCGAATCCATTTCACCCGGGAGCCGGTCAGGAGGCGTTGCTGGAATTCAAGGCCCCGGCCCTGCCGGACATTACAGGAACAACACCAGTGAATGGTGCGATAGATGTTCAGGTGGACAGTGATCTGCATTTTGAACTGGCGACCGCGGACGGTCTGCAGGTCAAATGGATCGCGACCGTCGTACCTGAAGCACCTTTTGAGATCAAATCGACAGAGGACCGGTCGTTCGACCTGGTCTTTTCGACATCGCTGAATCAGGGAACGAGCTATACGGTCACCCTCAGCCGGGCTCCGGTCGTTTTCACCCTGGCGACCGGGGAGGTCGTGCAAGAGGGGGCCGCTGAGCAGGTAGCACAGGTGCAGTTCACGACGGTGAAAATGCCCATGATCGCGGCTTTTGAACCCGCTAGTGAAAACATTCTCATCGATACACCGCTGACCATGAGCTTTGACAACGCTATGGATACAGCCACGGTCAATGCTGCTTTTTCAATTGATCCTCCGGTGACCAATGGGAGTTTTACCTGGAACGAAGCTGCTACCGAGCTAGTATTTACGCATGATCCATTCACCAAGGATACTGAATACACCGCCAAGCTGTCGTCCGGGATCCGAAGTGCAAAGGGCGGCATCACGGAAACCGAAGCTGCGTTCATGTTCCGTACGATCGGCCCGATCCATGTGGTGGATTCCAGCCCGATCGGCGGAGCGACGGTCGGGGTAGGTGCTCCTGTCTATCTTGCTTTTGATCAGGAAGTCGATCATCCGTCGGCAGAGAGCCATTTTTCCATTGCACCAAGTGTTCCTGGTACATTCGGTTGGGACACACTGACCATGATCTTTTATCCCGCGGGCTATGAGTACTCGACGGATTATACGTATACGGTCGCACCAGGTGTCGTGAGCATCAACGGGCTGGATATGGCCGATGCCTACAGCGGTTCATTCCGGATCATGTCCCAGAGCGTCTCGCTCGACGTGCCGCTCTATACCCAGGGCCGTTCCGGCGACGAAGCGTATTCCTGCAATATCGTAGCGGCACGTATGCTGCTCACTTATCGCGGGGTCAGTATCTCGACCAGTCAGCTCCGTTCTGAGGTCGGGTATCAGCCTTCCCGGGGTGACGGCGGTAATCCTCATGTCGGTTTCACTCCCAGCTACGGCACGTACTGGGAGCCCATCCTGGCGACGGTGCAGGGCTATCGGTCTGCCCATCTCATCACGGATGGCAATATCACCACTCTTTTGAATGAAGTGCAGGCTGGCAATCCGGTCATGATCTGGGGGCAGAACGGCTGGTCGACGCCGACCAATATTTCTTATACGGCGGCTGACGGCACAGATATCTATGCGGTGAGCGGTATGCATTCTATCGTGATCCGCGGGTTTGCCGGGACACCGGAAGAGCCGACCGCGATCTATGTGAACGATCCCTGGCGGGGTGCGACCACGATCACCCCAGCTAAACTTCGCAGCAACTGGAGCTATTTCAACGTGGCGATGGTTGTGGAATAAAACATGGAGTTAACGGGTTTGCGGGTTAACGGGTTGGGGTGCGAGATCTCGTAGAGGCGACAGGGTCGGTCGTCTCTTTTTTTGTGCTTGCCAGAGCGACGGTCGCAAAGAGCGGCTGCTTTCGCGAGGATGACAAAAACGCTATAGTTGGCATGGATCATTGATCAGTGGTGAGCACCTTTGTTGATCTGGCTTAAACACTATCGACCATATTTGGCATTTGCTGTCTTTATCCTGTTGTCTGCTTTCTTTTGTTTCCACGACCTGGGGCGTCTACCGCTCGCCGAGTGGGATGAGCAGACGAATGTGCGGGTGGTACGGGCAAGTCTTGGGTCAGGACAGCCGCTGGACCTGCATCTGAACGGTCAGCCTTTTTTTGAGAAAACGCCGCTCTGGTACTATGCGACAGAGAGTTCTGTGCTGCTCCTGGGCGACGAAGTCTGGTCGTACCGGCTGGTCAGTGCTCTGGCTGGTTTCCTTTTGACCATCAGTATCGCTCTGACAGGCTGGAAGCTTTGGAATGCACGGACTGGAGTATTGGCAGGCGCTCTGCTGCTTTCGATACCACACCTCTGGGTACGGA
>CAYOQW010000135.1:0-4354 GCA_964406175.1 uncultured Candidatus Saccharibacteria bacterium | reverse complement strand
GATCGTGTATTCACATCTCGCGACATTAAATGCCAAGGATTCGCTCTACCTGCGTATCCCGATCGAACGAGGGATCTATCAAGTCCAGAATACCAATGCCCAGATGTCATTCTGGGGTGTACTCTTCATCAGCCTGCTCTTCATCATCACGATCTACTACCTGGTCGACCGCATGTTCCTCGACCGTCTGACCAGGCTCAGTTCATCAGTTCTGGCCATGGAAACAGATCCGGCTGCCGACAGCTTTATGCCTCTCTCCGGCAGCGATGAGATCGCCTCATTTTCAAAAATCCTGACCGACACCTTTACGCGTTTGAATGACGCGAACAGCACCCTCCAGGAAAACCAGGAAAAATTACACAGCATCACGTCCGCCGCACTCGACGCGATCATCATGATGGATGACACCGGTGCTATCACGTTCTGGAACCAGGCGGCCGAGACCATGATCGGCTACCAGCAGGATGAGATCCTGGGCAAAAACCTGCATTCGTTCATCAGCACTGACAAGAACGCATCCGAGAGCCCCAATCTCGCCTCATTCTTTCATACTGGTACCAGTGACATCATCGGCAAGATAGTTTGTCTCGATGTACTGAAGAAGGATGGTACCACCTTCCCGGCCGAGCTTTCCGTTTCGTCAGCCAGGCTGCATCATCACTGGTATGGTGTCGGGATCCTGAGAGATGTCACCGCTCGGGTCAAAACCGAGGAAGCACTGAAAAAGCATCATGAAAAACTGGAACTTTCCAGACAACAAACCGTCGATGCCCTGAAAAAAGTAAAAGAAAGCCAGAAAGACCTGCTGAACACCGCCCGGGATCTGCAAAAATTCAAACTCGCGGTCGAACAGACATCCGAACATATCGTCATCACCGATGCAGACGGAATGATCCTCTACGCCAATAATGCAGTCAAAGGCATCACTGGCTTTCATCCTGAAAATGTGATCGGTCAAAAGGCAGGATCGACCACCAACTGGGGCGGCCTCATGCCAAAAGAGCTGTATGTTCAGCTGTGGAAGACGATCAAGGAAGATAAACAGATCTTCACAGGCGAACTCATCAACAAACGAGCCAGCGGAGCAGAATATACGACGCTGGCCAGCATCGCCCCGGTCCTCGACGAAAAAGGGGATGTACAGTTCTTCGTCGGGATCGAACGCGACATCACCCAGGAGAAAAAGCACGAACGCTTCCTCCGTGAATTCGCCGCGATCGTCAGTAGTACTGATGATGCGATCATAGAAAAGAATCTCGACGGCATCATCATGAACTGGAACCAGGGTGCAGAAAAACTTTATGGCTATAAGGCAGAACAGGTCATCGGAAGATCCATCAATATCATCATACCGGAAGAAAAACGAGCTGAACTCGAGAATATCCTGGAGGACATCAAGAACGGGACAAAAGTCAGCCACATGCAGACGCAGAGGCTGAAAAAAGACGGAACGATCGTCGAGGTATCCATCACCATTTCTCCCGTCTATGATGAAAATGGCAAGATCATCGGCGCCTCCTCGATCGCTCGCGACAATACGCATGAAAAAGAGATCGACCGGGCCAAGACCGAATTCGTCTCTCTGGCTTCACACCAGCTGAGGACCCCGCTCACTGCCATCAGCTGGTATGCCGAAATGCTGATCAATGGTGATGCTGGTGAACTGTCAACGGAACAAAGTGCCTACCTGAAGGAGATCAGTCAGTCAAATCAACGGATGATCGAACTCGTTAATTCTCTATTGAATGTCTCCCGGATCGATCTGGGCACATTTTCCATCGACCCGACCCCTACGGACCTCATCGAAGTCGCAGAAAGCGTCATCAGTGAGACATCAGCCCAATTCAATTCCAAAAAAATGAATTTCATTAAAAGTTTCCCGCCCCAGGTACCGCTCATCAACCTCGATAAGAAACTGATCCGTATGGTGTTCCAGAATCTCATCACCAATGCGGTCAAATATACTCCAAACCTGGGAACGATCGAACTTGCGATCAAACTGGCACCAAAAGAACTGACCATCATGGTCAGAGACACGGGATATGGCATACCCCAAAATGCCCAGGACAAGATATTCACCAAGCTTTTCAGGGCTGACAATGTAAAACAGAAAGATGTCGAAGGCAACGGACTCGGTCTCTATATGGTCAAGTCGATCATCGAGAAATCAGGCGGGGCGATACTCTTCACCTCAAAGGAGAACGAAGGAACGACGTTCATCATCACGCTGCCGCTCACCGGTATGACTCCTCAATCAGGCACCAGATCACTCACTTAAGGGCACTATCCATGAACAACTCCCCGCTTATCCTCGTGGCCGAAGACGACCAGTTCCTCAGGAAGATCCTGATGACTAAACTGCAGAAAGAAGGCTTCCAGGCCATAGAAGCAACGAATGGTGAGGAAGCCCTGAACCTGATCTCGGAACTGAAGCCGGCATTGGTCCTGCTGGACCTCATCATGCCGGTCATGACCGGCTTTGAAGTACTGGAACAGCTGAACCGGTCAGGCCGGACCCACGATCTGATGATCGTGGTCCTCTCCAATCTCGGTCAGGATGGCGACATCGAAAAAGCCATGGCCATGGGCGCTACGGACTACCTGATCAAATCCAATAATTCCATGACCGAGATCGTCAGTAAAACCAGGAAACTTCTCGCGAACATCGAAACACCCCTAGCTGAGTCGCAACCAATCACCAGGATACCGCTCTCGAGCTATCAGCTATACCTGAAACCAAACTTCGGGGACTACCAGTCACTGCTGAATGATCATCCGGAGCTGAACGGCGGCCAGTGCACGATATGCGATGAGCCGCTTTCCCTCGTCCTCACCCCCCACCAGGATGGCAGCTACACAGCCGGTTTTGTCTGCACCAAATGCTAATCCCTCAATAACGGTCCTCCATGAACGTCATCACCACTGATCAATTGAAAACCATCGTCTGCGACAGCGGTCTGCTCGAACGCTCACAGTTCGAAGAAGTGGTCGAGCTCTCGCATCTGCATCAGCGATCCGTGGAAGACATCCTGATCGAACGTTCGCTCATCACGCCAGAATATCTGACTGAATTGATCGCCGACCATCTGAAGATCAGCTATGTTCAGCTGGGCCAGCTCACGATCGAGCAGGAGCTGCTTCTGAAATTGCCGGAAGCAACCTCCCGAAACTGCCAGGCTATCGTCTACGCCAGACCAGAGGAGGACTACCTGGTAGCCATGTCCAACCCTGTCGACCCGCTCCTGTTGACCCAGGTCAAAGAAGCATTAGGCCACACATTTACACCCTTCCTGGCATCACAGAGAGATATCACCACTGCATTACGGGGATACCAGACAGGGCTCTACGAGCAGCTCCAGACCATGATCGCCTCACTCAGTTCACGGACAGACAACGACGAACCGGTGATCGCGGCCTCATCCCCTGTGGTACAGGTCGTGGACAAGATCCTGGACTATGCCTGCTATGAAGATGCTTCTGACATCCATATCGAACCACTGAGCGATGTCACCGTTGTGAGATTTCGTATCGATGGAGCACTCACTGATATCGTCGAACTACCCATCGCCATGCATCATACCGTGATATCCCGGATCAAGATCATGGCCAACCTGAAGATCGACGAACATTTCAAACCGCTGGACGGCCGATTTGCTTTTACCTCTGCCGGTCAGCCCTTCACCACCCGGGTCTCCACGATCCCGACCTACCATGGAGAAAAGATCGTAATACGGCTTTTGAAAAAACAGGGACAATTCCTCTCGCTGTCCGATCTCGGATTGGACACCCCTCAGATCGAGCTGGTCCAGAAAGCTGTTAAACGTCCCTTTGGCATGATCCTCGTGGTAGGACCTACCGGAAGCGGTAAGACGACCTCGGTCTACTATCTCCTGCGGCTACTGAACCGGGAATCGGCCAACATTTCCACTATCGAAGACCCCATCGAACTCGATATCCGGCGGATCAACCAGAGCCAGGTCAATGAGCCAGCCGGCTACACCTTTGCCAATGGTCTCCGGGCCCTGTTGCGGCAAGACCCCGATATCATCATGGTCGGCGAGATCCGCGACCAAGAGACCTCGAGTATAGCACTTCGCTCAGCCTTGACCGGCCATCTGGTGCTCTCGACCCTGCATACCAATGACTCGATCGGAGCCATCCCGCGTCTGCTCGACATGGGTGCTGAGCCGTACCTGCTCTCCTCCACTATCAACCTCGTGATCTCCCAGCGGCTCGTCCGCAGGATATGTCCCCGCTGCATCGAGTCGCATGTCATCGATGCCCCGGAAGCCAGGGCTTTCCTGGAATATATCGACCCAGAAACGCTTGCTCTCGCCCTGCCGGAGAAGGAAGC
>CAYOQW010000134.1:0-4405 GCA_964406175.1 uncultured Candidatus Saccharibacteria bacterium | reverse complement strand
GAAGTATGAAGTATGAAGTATGAAGTAGGAGGTAGGAGGTAGGAGGTAGGAAATACGATGTAGGAAATACGACGGGATCTGTCCGATGTCTAATGTCTAATGTCTAATGTATTACCGCCCCGTGAGTGTCCCGCTTTTTTGGAGGCGGATGACGCGGCCGAAGCGGTGGCCGATGGTCGGGTCGTGGGTGACGATGATGGTTGATATGCCCTGCGTTGCGATCGAGCCCAGTAAGTCCAGGACCATGGCGGCATTGTCCTGGTCGAGGTTGCCGGTCGGCTCGTCCGCCAGGATCAGGTCGGGGTTGTTGATGAGAGCACGGGCGATAGCGATCCGCTGCTGTTCACCGCCGGAGAGCTGGCCGGGCAGGTGCTGGGCGCGGTCGGCCATACCCACCTGGAGCAGATGTCTGTCCGCTTCTGCTTCAGCTTCTTGTGGTTTCTTGCCGGCTATGAGGAGCGGCAGCGCGACGTTCTGCCGGGCGGTCAGGTACGGCTGCAGGTGAAAGAACTGGAATACAAAGCCGATCGCCTGGTTGCGGAAGATCGAGAGGTTCTTGTCATCCAGTTTGAAAATATCCTCGCCATTGACCCGGACCGTGCCGGAGGTCGGGCGATCAAGTGCTCCAAGGAGATGCATGAGCGTGGATTTACCAGACCCGGACGGACCTTCGATCACAGCGCTTTCATGGTCTTTGATCTGAAAGGACACGTGGTCTAAAGCGGTCACCCGATGCGGGCCGATCTGGTAGACACGGGTCAGGTCCTGCACTTCGATCATGGGATTTCCTTTTTGGTATGGGTCTATCGGGAGATCACGTGTATACTTCCAAATGGTCAGTGTTGACGGCGGGTACAGACCGATGTCATTCTGAAGCGCCTCAGGCGGTGAAGAATCTCCTGACATACTACAAATGCAGACTCTTCGTTTCAGTGGCTTTCTCTCAGGGTGACAACGAACCGCAGTGAGAGTCCTTCATCCTCTCTCCATATTTCACTGCTTGAATATACTCGTACGGTCGCAGTGAAAGCAAAATAATAAATCTTTGAGATCCCATGAAAAAACTTCTATTCACGATCCTCTGTATCGTCACTCTGGGCAACTACAACCAGCTCCAGAAAAACTCATCCGACCTCGGGGCCGACGCAGCTTCTGCTTCTACCGGGTCCGGGTCAGCTACCGGTTCAGCCGGTCTGGCTACGGTGACCCAACCCACGGCTGCCACGTCGTCCAGTACGGTAGCTACTTCAGGGTCATCCACCGGGACCACTGCTACTCAGACCACCATGCCTCCCGCGACCGCGACCACTCCAGCAGCTGCTGTTCCGGTCGTCTCGAACGGTGCGTTCAAGGACGGTACCTATACAGGCAGTTCTGTCTCGGCACACTATGGTAATGTGCAGGTCGAGATCACCGTGTCCGGCGGGGAACTCGCCGAAGTGGTGGCGCTCAAATATCCGTCCGACCGGACCTCACTGCGTATCAACAATCAGGCCCTGCCGCTGCTTTACAGCGAGGCCATCAAGGCGCAGAGCTCCAAGGTGAACATGATCACCGGGGCGACCTTTACCAGTAGAGCATTTATCTCATCATTGGAATCAGCCCTCAAACAAGCCAGGACTTAGGAGGAACAGGTGAAACAGACACGTATTCTCATGGACATGCCGATCACCGTCGAGATCTGCGGACCAGATGCCAAACAGTATGATATTGATCAGGTTTTTGAATATTTTGTTTCCGTCGACAGTCAGTTCAGTATGTTCCGGGAGACCAGCGAGGTCTCGAAATTCAATGCAGGGGTACTGGGCGAATCAGATCTCAGTGATGATCTGCGGCAGATCCGCACCTGGTGTGAACGCACCCGGGAGGAGACGAACGGTTTTTTCAACGCGCAGCGGGATGGCAGATTTGACCCTACCGGTCTGGTCAAGGGCTGGGCCATCTATCAGGCGGCGCACAAACTGCTGGAGGTCGGGTATGAACATTTTGCCGTCGAAGCCGGTGGCGATATCCAGTCTATTGGTTCCAATGCCGAAGGAAAACCCTGGACCATCGGTATCCGGAACCCGCTGGTCACCAGCGAGATCGTGAAGGTGATCGCCCCAGGGGACCGCGGTGTGGCGACTTCCGGTTCGTATTTTCGTGGTGATCATGTTGTAGATCCAGTACAGGGTGCATCTCTCAATGACATCGTGAGCGTTACCGTGATCGCCTCCAATGTGTTCCACGCGGACCGGTTCGCGACTGCGTGTTTTGCCATGGGGCGATCGGGTATTGATTTTTTGGAGAAGCGTTCTAATCTGGCAGGATATATGATCGACCGCGAAGGCATGGCGACGTGGACGACCAATTTCACCTCCTACGTGGTGGAGCCATGACCGCCTGGATCGACCACCTGATCAAAAAGATACCGCTCTACAGACTCACCCTCTACTATCTGGAGAGTCTCTGCGCTCTCGCCGTTCTGCTCGCGCTGACCGGCCAGATAGGCTACTCTGCTGTCTCGATCGCTTCTTCGATCGCGGTGACGCTGGGCACCTGCCTGCTGGTCAACCGCCTGGGCGCCGGGGCGGTCGGCGCCCGGTCCAGCCGGGATTCGGTCATGATAGCGGCGCTCATTATCACACTCATCGCACCGCCGGCGGTCGACCAGACCGGGTTCCTGTTCCTGGTCATGTTCTCGCTTACGGCCATGGCGTCCAAGTATATTCTGACCCTGGGCAAGCGGCATCTGTTCAATCCGGTCGCTCTCGCGGCGGTCGTTCTTTCGTTCCTGGGTCCCCTTACGGCAACCTGGTGGGTAGGCGCGGGTCCTATGGTCCCGCTGGTCATTGCCGGCGGGGTACTTGTAACCAGAAAGATCCGGCGGGAAGATATGGTCACGACCTTTTTGTGGACCGCTACAACCGGGATCATGCTGTCGTACCTGTTCCAGGGTATGAGCCTGTCATCCGTTTTTTCAGATCTAGCGTTCCATTCCCCGCTGTTCTTTCTCGGGTTCGTCATGTTGACCGACCCCAAAACCGCTCCGACCAGCAAAAAGCTGCAGATCGTCTACGGCTTCATAGTCGGGCTGCTGTTCGTACCGCAGATCCATATCGGCGGGATCTATGCGACGCCGGAGCTGGCCCTGGTGGCAGGCAATCTGGTGCTGCTCGCGAGCCGGCTGAAGTTGACGGCCGCCGGCACCGCCTGAGCGATCCATGGATCATTTTGACTGTGCGCCTGTTGTCAGGCGGCTGTTCGTACGCCTCCTGACTTTTGTGCTGTGCCGGGTTCATCAGGATATCGAGTCGCGTGTCAGGGCATAATCTGCTACTATGTCGTCAAATCAGCATAATTCGCTCTCTACCCCGGGACACTACCCATGGAATTATCGTTATCGCCAGAGAAACTGGCTGAACAAGAGGTCTACCGGGCGATCCTCTGGCAGCTCAGTCTTACCCTGAACATGGCGCACTACTATCGGAAGCCGGACAGTATCGACCATCCCCTCATCGAGTCCAAGATCAAGGAATGGCATGATCTGCTTGCTGACTATCTTGCCACGCACGACTCCTTGATGATCGAAGAAATGAAGGGGTCTATCCATGTAAACGGCATGAAATTCGTGGCCAAGTCGATCGTCCTTCAAAAATTGCTGGAGAACATTCTCCGCATGAAGATCGGGTCCATCCAGGTCAAAAAGGGACTGTCACTGGAGGAGGTGCGAAAATTCGTATTCTTCATCACGGTCACCCTGGAGAGGATCGACGACATCGAGATCGCTGTTCAGGAAGCCATGGCGCTCAGGTTCCCCTGCCTCTCCATCCAGTTCGCCGAGTACCGCAAGGTCGGCCAGGAAGAAAAAGTCGTCGCAGCCGGCCAGGTGCTCAAAGAGGGAGACGTGGGACTTGACCAGGCGAGCATGGACCTCATGGTCGACTTCCTCCACAATTTTGACGGAAAGGAAAGCAAGGTCCCCGGTTCCTGGGTCGACAGCATCATCAAGGACCCGGAGAAATTCGCCCAGCTCATGACCCTGGTCGCAGACAATGAGCAGAGCAAAAAAGACCTTGCCCTGTCCGGCAACTGGCACGAGGTGGTCGTGTTCTTCCTCTGGGCGGTCAAGAACTATCTGTCGCAGAAGATTGAAAAGGGCAGGTCCACCCGGGAAGCGATGAAATATTTCGACTCCATAGCCAAGGTCATCGAAAAAAAGACCGACTCCCGAGAACTGCTTCCGGAAAATGCTGACTATATCAAGAAAAGCTTTACCTCGATCCGCCAGACCATCACGATCGAGGGGATGTGGGCGGACTGGCAGAAGGAACACAAGAAGATCAATGACCTCGCCGACCGCATCATCGAGGGGTTTGAGACACTGAAGGCAGACCCCAAGGCGTTCGCTGCCCTGAAAGAAAAG
>CAYOQW010000133.1:0-4424 GCA_964406175.1 uncultured Candidatus Saccharibacteria bacterium | reverse complement strand
ACCGGGAAACGGACGAACAGGGCAACGAGATCATCTCCATCATGTTCGAGATGAAGAACGAAGGCGACGAGACCGCGACCAAGCACAAGAATGAAGATTTTCTGAAAGAACTGGACCGGGACCGCGCCGAGAAAAAGTGCGAATACGGCGTGCTGGTCACACTGCTGGAAGCGGACAATGAGCTCTACAATACTGGCATCGTCGATGTCTCCTACCGGTTCCCCAAAATGTACGTCGTGCGCCCGCAGTTCTTCATCCCCATGATCACGCTCCTGCGCAACGCCGCTCTCAATTCGCTGAAATACAAAGCGGAGCTCGCCCTGGTGAAAAGCCAGAACGTCGATATCACGCATTTCGAGGACAACATCACGGCCTTCAAGGAGGGCTTTGCCAAGAACTATGACCTGGCCAGCCGCAAGTTCCAGACCGCGATCGAAGAGATCGACAAGACCATCGACCACCTCCAGAAGACCAAGGAAGCGCTCCAGTCCTCCGAGAACAACCTTCGCCTCGCCAATAACAAAGCAGAGGACCTGACCATCAAACGGCTCACCCGCGGCAATCCCACCATGGCCGCCAAATTCGCCGAGCTGAATACTGGCAGTCAAACGAGCGAAAACTAGCAGTCCAAATATCATTGCGACCTGCAAACAGGACCTCCGCAGCGGTGGTCCTGTTTGCAAATTCCTATGGAGTCACATTCAGAAAGCAGTCGACAGAATCAGTGATTTTGCCTCTTTTCATATTTTGAATTCATACTATTGTAGTCTGTACAATATGTCTGCATAGTTCCCTGCCTGGAGGCATGTACTACCTAATTCTTTATGAAGGAGCACCCATGGCTGCCATGAGAGTGTATGTCGAGCCGGACCATCCAGATGATGATGAGGTCCATGTGCTGGTGGAAAAGGCAATTCCGCGTACAAAGCAGAAATTTGCCACCAAAATGGACCTGACGCCTGAGTTTGTGGATGACCTCATGAAAGAACGCTTCGTGTTCACCGGACTGCCGAAGGGCTACGAACCACAGATGCCGACTGTCAGGCCCGGGGTCGAATGACCAGATGAACAGGAAGCCATAAAAGACCACCGATAGCGGTGGTTTTTTTGTATATCTTCCGGACCTGGAAGCCTCAAACGCCAAACGGCCTTGCCGGAACAGCAGGCGTGGGGGATACTTGGCCTAGCAAAGGATCAAGGTGTCAAAGGATCAACGAACCAAGGGATTAAACGTATGAACCAGTCTAAGAGGCCTCTCATCTTGATAATTCCAATAATTTTGGCCGCTAGTCTTGTAGTCCTGGCCATCGTCGGGCTCAAGCAGATAAACAAACCGGCCAAGCAAACAGATACACCGTCGACCACGCAAAGCGCCAGCGTTGACCAGGGAACGAAACACGAACTGTCGGTCAGGATCCCAGCGACCGGGCACACCATGCCGGTGGATGTCTATTCTCCGGACTGCTCGGCTATCGACCAGTCGCCGGTCGTCATCGTCAGTCCCGGTTTTCAAAGTCGCAAAGAAGACCAGCAGGACCTGTCGCGAGCACTGCAGACGGCTGGTTACACCGTCTTCACCCTGTCCCCGGTCTACAACGCCGTCCGGCCCAATGAAGCTGAGCGGCGCGACGACCTCCAGAACCTGATCGCGCAGATAAACGATCCGGCTAGCGAAGTCCATGAGTCCTTGGCTACCTGTTCTGACCCGTCGCACCTGGGACTGGCTGGCCACAGTGCCGGCGGCGGCACCTCCCTGCTGACAGCGGCAAGCACTGACCGGGTCAAAGCGGTAGTAGGACTGGACGCGGTCGTGACCGCACCAGGGACTCGGACTGATGACAGCCTCGATATCAGGAATTACGGAAGCAAGGTCACCGCGCCGACCCTGATCTTCCAGGGTGCCGTGCAGTCCTGCAATGACGACGCCAACCAGGGACTGGACCTTGCCTCGCTGCTCGGCGCCACCGTGAAGGCGACCATTAGATTGCCGGACTCCAGCCACTGCGACTACCTGGATACCAGCCTCGCCTGTTCGCTCCTCTGCGGAGCCGTCAGCCAGTCGAACAGGGCAGAGGTGATCCGGCTGACCACCCGGTGGTTCGACGTGATGCTGAAGGGAGAAGAGATAAAGGCTGATGAATTCCTCGACACGAGCAAATGACCATCCCGACCGTGAATTGATGTCATATTTTGCCCAAATTCACGCCAAAACAGTCTTTTGGCGTGAATTATTGTACTCAGATGCAAGGACGATCAAACTGAAGTCTGGTATTCTCCCGTCTGTCATCGCTATGTATGTTTGTATATATTGGTTGACATGATATATACAAACATACATACTTTGTATATATTCACTCGTTTATTACTCGTGTACCTCTATGCCAAACAATCCGATAGGTATGTTGCGACAACAGCCTGGTGGATACCGAGCCTTGATCCCGAACACCTTCCCTCCGGCATCGGGTTTCAAGTTCGAAGAAAGGATCATCCAGAAAGGCACGGAAGCTGCCAGGTTGATCGGAAAATTGGATGGTATCACCACATTGCTTCCGGATCTCGACTTCTTCATACTGATGTATGTACGCAAGGATGCCACATCATCAAGTCAGATCGAGGGAACCAGGGCGACCATGCTGGATGCGATAGCCGCCGATGGAAGCATCTCAACGGGTCTACCGGAAGATGTGGACGATATCCTCCATTATATCCGTGCACTTGGTTACGGTATGCAACGTCTCACCGTAGATGGTTTCCCGCTCACACTTCGCCTCATGAGAGACCTGCATCGAGAACTGATGGATCAGGCACGTGCAACACATTTTTCCGATCCTGGAGAATTTCGAAAAACGCAAAACTGGATCGGTGGCTCGCGACCGGACAATGCTCGCTTCGTACCTCCTCCGGTTGAAAATATGCATGATGCACTGTGCGACCTGGAAAAGTTTATCCATGCAGCCGACACTCTTTCCCCTGTGATCAAAGCGGGATTGATCCACGCTCAGTTCGAGACGATCCACCCCTTCCTTGATGGTAATGGTCGGACAGGAAGAATGCTGATCCCTCTTTACCTGTGGCATACTGGATATCTCGATAGGCCGGTATTATTCCTGTCATCCTATTTCAAAAAGTACCAGGGATCTTACTATGAAAGGCTATTTGGATATCAAAATGGCATGGTACAAGAGTGGATCGACTACTTTCTTGATGGCGCCATAGAGATATCAAAAGAAGCTATCTCCATCGTCGAAGAGATCACCCAGTTACGCGACCAGGATATGACAAAAGTACAAAGACTGGGAAAACGGGCAGCCGAAAGTGCCATGATGATACTGCCCAAGCTGTATGGACAACCGATCGTCAATACCGCACTCATAAAGAAATGGACAGGCTATACCGCTGCCGGCGCCCAGGCGGTTATTGATCGCCTCATCAAAATCGATATCCTCTCGCCCAGGGATACTGCTGCGACGTATGGACGATCGTATACCTATGCGAAATACATTTCCATCTTTTCACACTAAAAGGCCTCTATGCTCGCTCTCCTCAAACAATACTTCGGCTACGACACGTTCTACCCGCTCCAGCAGGAGATCATGGAAAACGTGGTCGCCCAGCGGGACACGCTCGCTATCATGCCCACCGGCGGTGGCAAGTCGCTCTGTTATCAGCTGCCCGCCATCAAGCTGCCGGGCATCGCGATCGTCATCTCGCCGCTCATCGCACTGATGAAGGACCAGGTGGACCAGCTCCGGCTGAACGGCGTCCCCGCCGCCCTGATCAACAGTTCTCTGTCGCCAACAGAAATAGCCAAAGTCCAGAGCGAAGCAACTGCCGGCCGGTTGAAGATCCTCTATATCGCCCCGGAGCGCCTGGGTGCCTATGGCTTCGAATCGTTCCTCAGACAGCTGCCGGTCAGCCTGCTCGCTATCGACGAAGCACACTGTATCTCCGAGTGGGGGCACGATTTCCGGCCTGAGTACCGGCAGCTGAACATTCTCAAGAAATGGTTCCCCGCCGTGCCCATGATCGCCCTGACCGCTACGGCCACGGACCGGGTCCGCGCGGACATCGTCACCCAGCTGCAGCTTCGCTCGCCAGCTATCTTCATCGCCAGTTTCGATCGGCCCAATCTTCAGTACACCGTCCTGCCCAAGAAGGACATGTCCACAAGTCTGCTCGGGCTGCTCGACAAATACAAAGGTCAAAGCTGTATCCTGTACTGCTTTTCCCGCAAGGGGACCGAGGAACTCGCCGACAGCTTGATGGACCGTGGATACAAAGCCGCAGCCTACCACGGCGGCCTCACGCCCGGGACACGGTCGCGAGTACAGGACCAGTTCATCAAGGACGAGATCGACATCATCACCGCCACCATCGCCTTTGGCATGGGGATCGACAAAAGCAATGTCCGGCTCGTCGTGCAC
>CAYOQW010000132.1:0-4454 GCA_964406175.1 uncultured Candidatus Saccharibacteria bacterium | reverse complement strand
GTCTCAGACCAATGTACCATCCTGCCTTCACTGCCAAAGCACGAAAAGCCAAAAGCAGCTGTCGGTGATCGCCCGTCCGGCATCCTCGGCTCACCAGGAACTACCTGCCTGTGCCTCTGGTGCCTGTGACTACGGACATAGCTGTGCAGGTGGCTCCTGCCACCATTAGGACAGAACTGACTTGCGACTCACAGAACAGAGCCTCGATGAGGCTCTGTTTTCTTGTGAAAAACAGTACTTGCTCATATAATTGATACATGACAACAACCTTGAACGAAACAAAATTCCGTTTCTGCCCTGCCTGCGGTGGCCCGGTCAGCATCTACGAGGAGCATGATGATATCATCGATGCCCTGCGTTGCGATGCCTGCAGATCTATCTGGTGGCAGAATTCCAAACCAGGGGCCGGAGCGTTCATCATCAACTCAAAACAGCAGATCCTGCTGACCCGGCGTGCCATCGAACCCTACAAGGATATGTGGGACATCCCGGGCGGATTTCTGAAAAACGGAGAAGACCCCCGTACCGGTCTCAAGCGGGAAATAGAAGAAGAGCTGGCGATCGAAGTGACGATCGAGCCGGTAGTGTCTCTGACCATCGACCGCTATGGGGACGACGGCGATTTCACTCTGAACCTCTTCTTCCTCGCCCACCCGCTTTCTGAAGATTTCAAACCAGGCGATGACGTAGCTTCCTGCCGCTGGTTCGACCTCTGGGACCTGCCGGATGACATCGCCTTTGAGTCATTTCGCAATGCGATCGAAGAATACCGGGATTTCACCTACAAAAAGACCCGCCGGACCACGATAGCTGCCCGCAGGAAATAACCAGAAATGGTCCGCCATCTCCCTCTGTTGTTCTCTTTGGCATAATCAGTTATCCTTCCTCACGTAGCCTAGGATAAAAGGCATACTCCCCCATGACCATTTCTGACTTCCAAGACCTGACCCTCACGACATCCGACGGCCTGGACGTCTACTACCGGCACCATCCAGGAGACGGGAAGCATCCGGCGGTCATTTTTCTGCATGGACTGACCGGCAATCGGACCGCCTGGGAAGAATTTGAACAGTTCTTTGCAGCTCAGGGTTATGCGACCTATTCCATGGACCTGCGAGGTCATGGTCGATCCACGAAAACCCTCACCACCCAGCAGTTCGCAGTACCTGCCATCACTGGAGACGTACAGCTGCTCTGCCAGAAACATGGGCTGGAACACAGCATCATCGTCGGACATTGCTTCGGTGGGCTGGTGACGCTACAAGCTGCACATGACTTCCCGGAGCTTTTCAGCAAAGTCGTCCTCATCAGCCCGTTCTACCGGACTGACAAAGCAAAGGCACCCCTGCTGCGCTCGTTTTTCAATTCCTGCGGGGACCTCTTGTTCCACATCCCCCTCACTATTCCCCGGCTACGCCGTCATTTCAGGTATCCACAGTACTGGAAACTGAAAAAACTACCGTACCCGGTATTCCTGTTCCATGATCTGCTGGCCAATCCCCTCACTCTCTACCAGCAGGGCCTCAAACAGGCATCCAGGGTAGATGCCCTGTCGCTGGCCGCCCAGATCAACAAACCAGTGCTCGTCTGGTCCGGGACCAGAGACCCTTTTGTGCCTCACTCATATTCTCAACTGATGGCCAAGACCATCCGTGGCTCACATTTTGAAGCCATGGAAGGCGGGGACCATATCATCAATATCCGCTACCCTGAGATCATGACCGGATCGATCTTACATTATATAGAAGAGACTGCATGAACATCGCCCTGATCACCGAGAGCTACTGGCCGAATGTCGACGGAGGTGCGGTTTTTGAACATCATCTGGTCAAGGGAATGATCGGCAAGGGTCACAACGTGCTCGTATTCACTCCGAGCAAAGATGGCAAGCACACCGAGGAACAAGACAGCGGCAGCACCATCGTCCGGCTCACCTCGCACCTGCTCCCGTTCAACAAGCTGTATCGCTACTGTCTCTGGCCGAGCAAAGAAATAACCTCCCGGCTCGATGCGTTCAAGCCCGACATCATCCACATCCATACACCCACCCAGATCAGTATCATCGCCCGCAACTGGGCGAAAAAACACCATGTCCCGGTCATGGCGACCAATCATTTCGTGCCGGATAATTTCCTTCTGGAATTGCCCTGGCTCAAATTCCTGAATAAGACCGCCCGGTATTTCATGTGGCGTTACCTCATACACTTTTACAACAGCGTCTCGTACGTCACCTCACCCACCAAGACCGCTATCGATATTCTGAAAAAACAGGGATTGAAAACCCCCTGTGCCCCCGCGTCCAATGGTATTGATGTCAATTATTTCACTCCCGGCAGAGCAACGCCTGAATTCTTCAAGAAGTACAACCTGCCCATGGACAAACCGATCGTCCTGTACACCGGCAGAGTTGCCGGCGAAAAACGCCTCGACATCTGGCTCCGCATGATACCCATCGTCCGCGAAAAAGTTGACTGTCACTTCCTCATCGGTGGCAGAGGACCATCAGAAGAAATGCTGAAAAAGCTCATCATTGAACTCGGCATACAGGAGCACGTGACCTTCATCGGATTTGTCTCCGAGCCGGAGCTCGCTGAGATATACCGGACATCCAAAGTCTTCGTGATCACCTCACCAGTGGAACTCCAGAGCATCGTGACACTGGAAGCACTGGCTACCGGCCTCCCCATAGTATCCTGCGATGAATGTGCTCTCCCCGAGATCGTCCACCATGGCGAGAACGGTTTCCTGGTCCCCTACGAGGACTTCCAGACGACCGCCGAACAGGTGATCCGGGTCCTGACCGACGATCAGCAGTACGAACGCTTCTCAAAAGAAAGCCGCCGGATCGCCGAGACGCATGCGTTCCCCAAAACAGTCGATAACTATGAACGCATCTACAATGAACTGATCGTTTCCTTCCGGAAATAACGCATGCCAACAGAAACAGATCGTCCCCTGAATATCGCTTTTTTCACTGAGACCTACAAGCCCACGGTCAACGGTGTCGTCACTGCGATCGACACGTTCGCGCAAGCGCTCAGGGAAAAAGGCCACACTATCAATATTATCGGACCGAACAACAAAGGGTTCGAGGAACCTGGCTTTATCGGAGTACGCTCATTCCCTGTGCCGGTCTCCCCGGACTTCAGAGTGCCCATGATCTCCCCTTCACTGTTCCTCAAGCTCGACCAGATGCCGATCGATATCGTCCATAGTCACAGTCCCGCACTTGCCGGTCTGCTGGCACTCAGTTATGCCAAACACCGCAGGATCCCGAAAGTGCAGACCTATCACGCCATGATCAGCGAATATGCCCGTATCCGGATCCCGAAATTTTTCCTCGGTGTGCACTCATTCGTCGATTTCTGGGATGCATCCTTTCTCAATCAGTTCGACCAGGTGACGGCACCTACTCCCTACATCGCGGACTATATCCATCAGATCAGCGATACAGCCCAGGTCACCATCCTGCCGACCGGAATAGACCTGACCCCCTATCAGATGGTGAAACAGCACAGTGACCGCTGGCATCTCCCTGTCGGCAAAAAGATTGTTGGCTGCCTCGCCCGCCTCGCACCAGAAAAGAACCTGTCGTTCATCCTCGATGCTTTCTGTCTGCTCTACGGACTCGACCAGAACACACACCTCTTCATCATAGGCGGTGGAGCGGCAGACTACGAAAAAGCCTTCCGAAAGGACATCGAAAAACACAAAATGACCGAACACGTGACGCTCACTGGCATGATAAACCATGACGAAATCCCTGCTGCTCTGAGTTGCATCGACCTGTTCGCCTATGCCTGTCAGAATGATACCCAGGGACTGGTGGTCCTGGAAGCCATGGCTGCCGGCAAGCCTCTCACCATCCTCGATCATACGGTTTTCACACCCTATGTTGACCCGGGGAAAAATGGATACCTCCTGCCCATGGACTCATTCTTATTTGCCCGGAAAATGCATGAGATCCTGATGAATCCGGAGCTTGCCCGGTCCATGGGCGAACACTCCCGCGTCAAAGCACAGAGCTTCTCGATAGACGCTCAGGCTGACAAGCTCATTTCCGTGTATCGAGACCTGCTCGCTGTTGACACCAAAACAACCGATATGCCATAATTGAACAGTCAATTACTAGTATCAAAAGCCCCATGTTCCACTCGAACGCCTCTATCGTAAACACCTTCATTATTACCGCTTCCTAGGAAGCCGGCGGCTACGCAGTATGCGTCACCACTTGAGCTTCCTTCAAAAGGAAGCTTTTTTATTATCTACCAGATGACCAAAAACCATGACAACCACCAAGCCAGTCCGTATCCTGATCGCCAAACCCGGTCTCGACGGCCATGACCGCGGAGCCAAGATCCTCGCCCTCGTCCTCCGGGATGCCGGATTCGAGGTCATCTATACCGGAGTCCGTCAGACGCCCCGCATGATCGCAGATGCCATCATTCAGGAAG
>CAYOQW010000131.1:0-4476 GCA_964406175.1 uncultured Candidatus Saccharibacteria bacterium | reverse complement strand
GACCCAAAGCCGAGCTTCAGGAAGAACTCAAGAATATCGATATCACAAAATTGAAAGAACCAGAGACCATCGCCAAGATCCACAGCCTGGTCTCGACCCAATACGACCTGGTCTGCAACGGCTATGAGGTCGGCGGGGGAGGCATCCGTATCTATGACCCCGAAGCGCTGGCCAAGGTGTTCGAGATCATCGGCCATGACAAAGCCAAGATCCAGGAACAGTTCGGCCATATCCTTGAAGCTTTTTCCTATGGCGTCCCGCCTCATGGTGGTATCGCACTTGGACTTGACCGGCTGGTCATGCTCCTCACCCGCGACAGCTCGCTGAAGGAAGTCATGGCATTCCCGATGACGAGCTCCGGCAAGACCGCGGTCATGGATGCACCCAGTGAGGTTGAGGAGAGCCAGCTGATCGAGGTAGGTCTCTCTATCCGCGGCAAGGGCGGCAAGCGTGGTGTGTACAATGATATCTGCGCCTTCCTGGATGGCAAACAGGTGAAATACAAAAAGTTCGAGCACGCCGAGGTGCGGACATCAGAGGAGGCAGCTGCCGCCCGAGGGACCGCTCTTGCGACCGGTGCCAAAGCCCTTATCGTCAAAGCCGAGGACGGCACCTTCCATATGATAGTTATCTCAGCATCCAAGCGGCTGGATAGCAAGAAACTCAGAGATGTGCTGGGGACCAAGAAGACCCGTTTTGCCGAACCGGAAGAGGTGAAGACTGTGACCGGTTGTGAGCCCGGCGGTGTCCCGCCGTTCGGCAATCTGTTCTCGTTGAAGGTCTGGGTGGACAGCAGCCTGGAGAGTCTCCCCACTATCGACTTCAACGCTGGTGAACGTACTCGCTCCATCGAGATGCGGACGCAGGACTTCCTAGCCCTCGTCCCTCATGAGATCGTTCAGGTAGCATTGATAGAACAATAGTAGAATAAAAGGTCATGGTGGTCTCAGGTAAAACATTTGTTAGGGCCTTCGTACGTCGGTTCCTTCCTCTCGCAACTCTCCTATCCGGTTTTGCCGTTGTTTTCCTTTGCTGTGTGTACCTGTGGGTCAGCAGCCAGGGCAGGGGATACATACGCGACAGGATCGAGGTCGGCTATGATGTTGCGATCGTGTTCGGCGCAGGGCTCAGCCGAAATGGCACACCCAGTCCTGTGCTCACTGACAGGGTCACGGCTGCGGTTAACCTCTATAAGAATGCCAAAGTCACCAAACTCCTCATGTCAGGGGATAATCGTTTCGTGAACTACAACGAGCCAGAAGCCATGCGTCAGTTGGCATTGAGCCTCGGGGTGCCGGACGACGATATCGTTCTTGATTATGCAGGCCGCCGTACGTATGATACCTGCTATCGGGCCCACGAGATCTTTGGCCTGGACCGAGCGGTGCTGGTGACCAATGAATTCCACCTGCCACGGGCCCTGTTCACGTGCCGCACGTTGGGCGTCGATGTGGTTGGGTATTCCTCGGATACCAGGGAATACAATGCCGAGATCGCCTGGGAGGTCAGGGAGATCCCGGCCACGATCGTCGCCTGGTGGCAGAGCGTTGTCACCAGACCAAAGCCGATCCTGGGGACCCGCATTCCGATAGTACTTAGTAAGTAGGAGCCTATTATGGCAGCGATCAAGCTGGATGGTTTTGAGGGGACTCTCGAAGAACTGGTAGAAAATGTAAAGAAACGTGAGCTCAGGGCTCTGGACCTCGATCTGGGAGAAATAACGAAGCAGCTGAAAGCTCAGAGCGAAACTGACCTTTCGACGACGGCTGATGCGCTGGTGCTCCTGTCGTCACTGGTTGTCCGGAAATCCAAAGCACTGCTACCGCTTGAAGAGGAAGAAGCTGAAGCTGACAACCTCGAGCAATCTATCGAGGATTTTGAATCCTACAAGCAGCTGACCCTCTTCCTTGACCAGTTGGAAGA
Source organism: uncultured Candidatus Saccharibacteria bacterium (assembly GCA_964406175.1). Taxonomy (GTDB): domain Bacteria; phylum Patescibacteriota; class CG2-30-54-11; order CG2-30-54-11; family CG2-30-54-11; genus CG2-30-54-11. Next base: position 2,553 of record CAYOQW010000131.1, on the reverse strand, counting down.
ACGGGATGAACCCAGCTTCACTCGGCGCATGCAGGAAAAAGTAGAACAGGAGCTGGACGTCCAGTTCTACCTGGAAGGTGTGGATTTTGGCGAGCTGAGCAGGGCACTGCATGACGTCCTGGAAAAGTTCAAGCAAGATAGACCGCCCCTTGGATTCGAAGAACAGGTCGAACGCGAGCAGTTCACCGTGGAGCAGAAGATCACTGAGCTCAGAGACCTGATCAGCAAAGTGCGCAAATCGATGTCCTTTACGCAGCTTTTCGCAGAAGCCCGGTCCAAGCTGGAGATCATCGTTACCTTCCTGGCCATGCTAGAGCTCATCAAGCAGCGCGAGATCACGGTCAAGCAGGAGCGGAAATTCGGCCCGATCGTCATCAGTAAAAATAAATAGAATGGTTGTTTTCGTTTTTGATTCATGCTAGTATGTTTCCGCTCTGGAGCAGATACTCCAGAGCGCAATGTGTGCCCCCATCGTCTAGTGGCCTAGGACGTCACGCTTTCAATGTGCAAACACGGCTTCGATTCCCGTTGGGGGCACCATAAGGGAAATAGCTCGTCATAAAACGGACTTTTCCCTTGCACAGACTGATCTTCCACAGGTTCTACCCTGTCATGAATAGCTTGTCCGCCTGAGGTGGACGAGCTTTTTTAGTGCCTCAATCACGGGAGGCATTGCAATTACTAGCTTCCCGTCCTTCAGGAGGAGGTTCAAGTGCTACTTTGAGACTGGCTTGATAACCACGACATCTTTTTTGGTCTGAATCAGATAGAGTACCAGACCGAGGATTGCGGCCAAGAACAGTACTGTTGTACCGACCGTACCTAAACCCAGGCCACCGTCATCAGGAGCCTGCGACAGGAGGTCTCCGAGAGATGCACCCAGTGGACGGGTCAGTATGTACGCCATCCAGAATGCCGCTACAGAATCCAGTTTGAAGCGAAAATGAGCAACAGCTACGCAGGCGATGAGCGCTCCGAAAAGGAGTGCGGAGGTGAAATAGCCGACATTAATCGTCTCGGCCACCAGATCCCCAGCCGCAGTTCCTAGAGCAAAGGTGAACAGGATGGCGGCCCAGTAAAATCCTTCTCGTCGGAGAGTATTGATGGTGTGTACTGACAGGGACTTTTCCTTGGCGTACCAGACGGCAAATGTAACCGCCAGGGCACTGGCAAAGACGACAGTGGTGACGACCAGGGATATACCGAGATTGTCGGTCAGATTGTCAGTTATCAGTGTCCCGGCGATACTGATCAGGACCACAGACAGCCAGTAGATTCCGGGCTTGTAGGCGTTGGAGCGGAACTGATACCACAGGGCGATGACCAGCAGGATTCCCATGACTACGGTCGTGCCGGTCAATCCGAGGTTCAAAGCACCGTTCAAAAAATCTGCCGCCGTCTCGCCGACAGTCGTACAAAGTACCTTGATGAACCAGAAATAAATCGTCACTTCCGGTACCTTGTTCAGGATCTGTCTGCTCAGAGGCGTTCTTTCGCTCTCATTAGCCATGTCATGCCTTTCTTTTGGTGGAGATGTAGTCTCGAATATACGCGATGAAGATGAACAGAACATGAATGCGGATATATTCATGGAGTATTCATCTGGTTGTGGTTAAATAGACACGGATCTTCCAATTTTGTGAGTTGTTACATGCATATCCTCGTAGTCGAAGATGAACCCAAACTGTCCCGCTACTTGAAAAAGGGGCTGGAACAGCAAACCTATTCTGTTGATTGTGCTTTCGATGGACCTACAGGTGAGCAGAAAGCTCTGGTGGGTGACTATGACATCATCATTCTGGACATCATGTTGCCGGGAAAAAACGGCATCACGGTTTGTAAAAGTCTGCGGCAACAGGGCTTTCATACTCCGGTGCTCATGCTTACTGCCAAAGGAGAAGTTGCGGATAAAGTGGCTGCACTCGATGCCGGTGGCGATGATTACCTTGTTAAACCATTTGACCTTGCGGAGCTTCTGGCCCGTATCCGGGCTTTGCTCCGGAGACCGCTGAACGCGCTGCCGGAAAAACTGACGGTCCGGGATCTGGTCATGGATGTCGGTGCCCGAACAATTCAGCGGGGTGCCGTGCTTCTCGAGCTTACGTCCAAGGAGTTCAGTGTCCTGGAATACTTGCTCAGGAACAAAGGAAAACTGGTAACCAAAGAACAGATCATCGCTCACTGCTGGGAAGACGATTTCGATTCGTTCAGTAATATTGTCGAAGTCTATATCAAACGTCTGCGCCAGAAGATCAAGGAAGGATCAAATGACGAATATATCGAAACAGTTCGCGGACTTGGCTACCGCATTGCGGTCTGACCTGTTCCTGAAGACTCGGCTCAAGGTAGCTTTTTTCTACTGGATATCGATCCTGCTGGTTGTGGTTTTGTTCAGCTTTCTACTATTTTTCACTACCAGAGAAAATCTGCAGGAAGATACCGGCCAGACAGATGGTGCCAATGAGATCGAAAATCAGATCGAGGAACAGGTCGTTAGCAAAACGCTGAATACCCTCCTTTCGACCATATACATAACTGATATCGTCATATTGT
>CAYOQW010000130.1:0-4583 GCA_964406175.1 uncultured Candidatus Saccharibacteria bacterium | reverse complement strand
ATATAGAACAAACTCTGGCAACACTCCATCGCGTCCTGATCGGATATGTCCATCCCTGACCAGTCCTTGACCAATTGCCTGACCCTGTTGAGTTGTTCCGGTGAAAACTCCATCTGATGCACGCAAAAAAAGAATAGCCACCCCGGAGGTTAAGCTATTCTCAAATGACGGAGGGAGGGAAAATATCCGCCTGTTTTTTCCCGACGCCGAAAGAATCAGCCCTCGTAACTGACCTTTGCAAACTTTTTCACCCGCTTTTTGATCGTTTCCTTCCAGAAATCTGGATACACGGACTGGATGTATTCGTGGATTGCCTCTGGTGTCGTGCATCCAGCGCGGTGCAATTCCTTTGCGTGCTTCCTGACAAACGCCTGCAAGTCCTCTTGATATGTTTCATTGTCCTGAACCCTGGCTTCCCGGACTATCTCGCTCCACGACTTGCGGTACAGGTAGCGCATTTCATACAGCCATTCATCCGATGGCAGTTTCCTGTCCCAGAAAATGGCCTGGTCATTCATCTTTTGCAATTCCTGATGCAGTTTTGATTTGCCGAAAATAGCGATGATGCTTTTGAGTTTGAGGTGAGCAGTCCACAACTCGCTGTCATTCGTAAACAAGGCAGGATCGGTCAGATCAGGGAACGGATCGCCCTTGCGCAGATTGAATTTCTGGACAATGACTTCGATACTTTCAACGCATTCGTCCATACACTCCAGCAATTGCTTTCCGGCAAAATGGAAATTCTGTAGGACTTGTCCGGTACTCAATTCACTCCCTTCCTTCGCAGTGACAAACGCTTTCAAGGAAGGTATCCAGCCATCAAACGATTTTACCTTGCCCATTTTCTGACCTCTGACATAAATACCGAGGTAGACAAGTATACTACAGAAAAGCGTGCTGCCTGCGTCACTTTTTTTATAGGCATAAATGCAGTATCCTTGTGCAGAGTATGGAAATGAATGACAACACCTTTTATGTGAGATGGCAGAATGGAAACCAATCCGATATACAGCCCACTCTCCGACGGACTCCGGGAATTTGCCCGGTCTTGCACTGCCAAATATTCAGCGCAGTCTATCGGTCAGCCAGAGGCGCAGCTAAAATCTCCCATCGAGCAATTGTTCAAGGTATACAGCCAGTCCGTTTCTCAAACCCTGATCCTCAAGGATGAATCCTCCGTTGATCGTCTGGGACGCCCCGACTACGCACTTGAAAACAACGGACTTCTGATCGGCTATATCGAACTGAAAGAGCCAGACAAAGGAGCCAATCCTGAAAAGTTCAAAGGACACGACGCCGATCAATGGTCACGTTTCAAAAACATTCCAAATATCATCTACACCAGCGGCAATGAATGGGCGCTCTATCAAAACGGTGAACTGTCAGAAAAGCGTATCCGGTTCGCCGGGGACGTATGTACTGACGGTGAAAAAGCAATCAGTGAGGAAAACGCCAAAGACCTGTTCTCACTGTTCACCGCGTTTACGTCGTGGACTCCCATCGTACCCAAGAAGCCAAAAGAACTGGCTATGTTTCTCGCTCCGTTTTGTCGCCTCATCCGAGATGACGTACTCGAATCGCTGACTGACAGCGCATCCCCTATGCACTCGCTGAAAGCGGAGATCAAACAACTTTTGTTCCCCGATGCCGATGATATGCGCTTTGCCGATGCCTATGCCCAGACTGTAGTATTTGCACTGCTACTCGCACACCTCGAAAACGCAGATATCCTCGACTTGCATCACGCCTACAATACCCTCGATCAGCACCATTCCCTGCTATCCCGTTCGCTGGAATTTCTGACCGATAGAGAGGCACAAAAGGAAATCAGCACTTCCCTCTCTCTGGTGCAGCGGGTCATCCACGAAATCCCACTCCAGGCACTGACCGCCACGACAGAGGAAGCCGATCCGTGGCTGTTTTTCTATGAGGATTTTCTAGCGGCCTACGATCCCAAAATGCGTAAAGACGCTGGCGTGTATTACACCCCGCTCCAGGTGGTTAATTGTCAGGTACGCCTGATCGACGAAATACTGCGATCCGAAATGGGCAAAGATATGGGCTTTGTGGAGGCTGGCGTCGCCACGCTTGATCCAGCAGTCGGTACAGGCACGTATCTCCTCGGGATCATCGAACACGCGCTGAAAAGAGTAGCCAAAGAAGAAGGCGCCGGCGCGATCAAAGGTGGCGCTCGATCCCTCATTCACAATTTGTTTGGGTTTGAATGGATGGTCGGTCCCTATGCTGTCGCCCAGCTTCGCATCTCGCAGGCATTGAGCAGGTACGAAGTAGCGATGCCCGACACCGGAACAGGCATCTATCTGACCAATACGCTTGAATCACCTCACATCAAGCCACCTGCCCCGGCACTATTTCACAAGCCCATAGCGCAGGAACACGAACGCGCACTCCGCATCAAAGATGCCGAACGTGTATTGGTCTGCCTCGGAAATCCTCCCTATGGTAGGCACGAATCAGCCGACAAGGACGGCAGCAACAAGGAAACCACAGGCGCCTGGGTACGCTATGGCGGCGAAGCTGAAATTCCTATTCTGGAAAGTTTTTTGAAACCAGCCCGCGATGCCGGATATGGCGTCCACCTGAAAAACATCTACAACCTGTATGTCTACTTCATCCGGTGGGGACTTTGGAAGGTGTTTGAACACACCACTGCTACCGGTCCAGGCATCGTCAGTTTCATCACAGCGTCCAGCTATATAGACGGCGACGCCTTTGCCGGAGTGCGCGAGCATATGCGCCGGGTCTGCGATCATATCGACATCATCGACCTCGGTGGTGAAGGCAGAGGCACCCGCCGGGATGAAAATATTTTTGCGATCCAGACCCCGGTTGCAATCTTCGTTGCGTGGCGCAAAGCAAAAAAGACATCTGACCAACCTGCGACAGTACGGTATACCCAAATCACCGGCACCCGGGAGGAAAAACTGGAAGTCCTCGCCAATATCAATCAGCAATCCGACCTGGAATGGGATACAGCCCCGACTGGATGGCAAGACCCATTCAGACCACTATCTGTCAGTACATTTGCGAAATGGCCAAACATTGTCGACATATTTCCCTGGCAATCAAACGGCGTACAGTGCAAGCGTACCTGGCCTATTGCTCCTGACAAAGAAACCCTCCATCGGCGCTGGGATTCCTTGCTAGCATCCTCTGACCGTGCCCAGATGATGAAGGAATCAGGTGACAGAACAATTCAACTGGAACAATCAGACATCCTCAACCCATTGCAACAACTGCCTGCCATAGCAACACTTCAAAACGCCACTATGCATACCGTAGTTCGATATGCGTACAGATCATTTGATAGGCATTGTTTACTCGCCGATAGCCGTTTAATTTCTAGACCTCGTCCTCAACTCTGGTATGCGCATAGCGAAAAACAGATATATTTCGCCAGTCTTTTCAATCAGCCCTTGGGATCGGGAAACGCAGTATCGTGTAGTAGTGATATTCCAGACCTACATTTTTTTCGAGGGTCTTTTGGGGCAAAGGAAATCGCGCCTCTATACCTCGACAAGAATGCTGAAAACGCCAATATCACACCGGGATTGCTTGATATGCTTGGCGGCGTAACCCCTGAAGTTCTCGCAGGATATGTCTATGCGTTGCTCGCACAGCCGGAATATACCGCTCGCTTCGCGGAGGAACTGACCAACCGAGATGTGCGGGTGCCACTGACCAAGGATGCTCGCCTGTTCGCCGAAGTCGCTGAATTTGGCAAGGCGCTCATCTGGCTGCATACCTACGGCGAGAGGTTTGACAACACGACTGATCGCCTACGCGGTAAAATACCGGCTGGCACTGCCAAATGTCTGAAAGCGGTGTCCGACACAGCCGACAAGTATCCCAACGAATACCAGTACAACGATACCACCGGAACGATCATTGTCGGTGATGGTGAATTCGGACCGGTGTCGAAAGCAGTCTGGGATTTCGAGGTGTCTGGCTTCAAAGTCGTGCAGTCTTGGCTAGGCTACCGGATGCGCGACCGCAAAGGGAAAAAATCATCCCCGCTCGACGACATCCATCCCCAGACCTGGACACACCCGTTTACGCGGGAATTTCTGGAATTGCTCTGGGTACTGGAAAAAACCATCGAACGCTACCCGGCGCAAAAAGCTTTGCTGGATAGAGTCCTTGCCAGTGATCTGTATACTGCTGACGAACTACCGAAGGTACCCGACGAACTGCGCGACGGTCCCAAACCGCCGAGGGCAAAAGGCGGCAATATGAGGATGTGGGAAGATGGGTAATTTTTTCAAAAAAAATACTTCTGACGCGAAGCAAAAACCCATTGAAGGTTCACTGGATTTCATACTTGATGAGATTCGCGCAAGAATTAATTCACAGCTAACAAACGCCGATTCAGTTGCTAACAAATTCAATTTTCTGCTGGCTCTAAATGGGATTCTAGCCGCTGCAATAACGGCGTTTGTTATCGAGAAACAGGATTGTAGTAGCTGGCTCAAGTTTTCGGTATTTCTTTTTATGCTAGCAATTGCAGTACTTGTTTATGGAATAAAACTGAACAACTACCGACGAGATCCAGACCCAAGAAC
>CAYOQW010000129.1:0-4595 GCA_964406175.1 uncultured Candidatus Saccharibacteria bacterium | reverse complement strand
ACCGTGTCCACCATATGCTCCAGCGTCTTGGGCCCGGCGACCACGCCTTCCTTGGTCACATGGCCGATGAGGACGATCGCGATATGGTGCTTTTTGGCATAGGTGATGAGCTTCGAGGCGCACTCGCGCACCTGGCCGACACTACCCGGGACGCCGGTCAGGTCGGCATCAGAAAGCGTCTGAATGGAATCGATGATAGCGACCGCCGGTTTCGTTTCATCCAGGGTCGAAATGATGTCCGAAACGTCCGTAGCGCTCACCAGCCGGATACCCTGCCCGCTGATGCCCATGCGGTCTGCCCGCATCTTGATCTGCGAGAGCGATTCCTCACCAGAACAGTACAAACTGGGAGTACCAGGAGGCAAAGAATCAAGAATGGAAAGCATGAGCGTCGATTTACCGATCCCGGGGTCACCGCCCAGCAGGATCACCGAGCCGGGTACGATCCCGCCACCCAGAGGCACATTGAACTCCTGACAGGTGGTCAGGATCCGGGGGTAGCTCTCTGCTTTCACGTCTCCCAGCGCAAGGGTTTCCCGGGCATGTCCTGCCGGGACGCCGATCTTTTCCTTTTCGATAACGCTCTCCACCAGAGTGTTCCACTGACTGCAGGACTGACACTGCCCGGACCACCTGGGTGATTCGGCACCGCACTGCTGGCAGACATAGACCGTTTTGAGTTTCACCATTGGTATTCATCTTTGCAATAACATGTGCATGTCATTCCCGTGACAGCGGGAATCCATCTTGAATCTCTAACACGTCTATCGTATCCAGGTGATATGAACGACCGTGGTGGTCGTATTGGTTACTTTGAACTGCTCTGCGATCCTGATGCCAGCCACATGGACGATCTCGTCCAGTTCGTTCACGACCAATGGTATCGCGCGCCGATCGTCACGAGGGATTTTCTCATCTGTGAACAGATCCTGCAACTTCTTCTTCCCCTGCATGCCCAGAGGGACAATGCTGTCGCCGGGACGATAGGGACGCAGATACAGCGCAGCGCCAGCTTTGCCCGCATCGACCCAGCCTTCTCCAGCTGAAGTAGAATCTGTGGGTCTGTCTCTGTAGGCAGCAAGCGTCAGAGTCTCGGTCACGAGATGCCCGGTCCCCCAGGGGGTGCGACCCGGAACCGCAAGTGCGACCCGAGCCAGAATATTCTTTGGATCAGTATCGTGCACTCCATGCACCCAGCCGGCCCGCAGTATCAGCCGCACTGAGCCGGGCAGTTCCAGGATCTGGCCGGTCTGGGCCTGAGGAAGCCAGGCGGCTGCCCGCAGGACATGGTCCATCCCGATCTCGGCATCACCAAGTTTTTTGGATGCCCAGATGCTGCGGACCACTTCCCACTGTACGACCTCGGGAAGCAGCTCAAAGGCTCTCTGGTTCATGATGCCATTGCCCTGTTTTGGCTTGGCTTCGAGGAACCTGTCGGCCTGCAGCTGCGCGAAACAAGCATAGTGCGACGCGAGGAACCCCAGCCTGGCAAGTGCTTGACTGACCTCAGGATTGATAGAAGCCAGCACCGGCATCACCTGGCTGCGCAGCCGGTTGCGGGTATAGGTCGTATCGAGGTTCGTAGAATCTTCCTGCCATCTGACCGCGTGTTCCTCGTTGTATTCCAGCAGTTCTTTTTTGGAGCTCTGCAGAAAAGGCCTCACCACCAGCAGGGGAAAATACCGGGTAGACACATGCAGTTGTTCAACTGCCTGCATACCGCTCAGGCCGGCTAGCCCAGCTCCTCTGACCGCGTGCATGAGGATGGTCTCCGCCTGATCATCCGCCGTATGAGCCAGAGCCAGGGCATGGAGCGATCCCCGCCGCATGATCTCGGCAAAAAACTCATGCCGAGCTATCCTGCCCGCCTCTTCGACCCCGACCCGGGCTTCACTCGCCAGTTTGGCGATGTCGACTGTCCTCGTATGAAAGGGGATCCCAAGCTCTCTTGCGGTCTCTTCTACCAGCTCCTGGTCGCTGTCAGACTCGGCTCCGCGAAATCCGTGATTGAGATGAGCGACCGCCAGAGTGAGACTGAGCTCTGAACGCATCGACGACAGGACATGCAGGAGGCACATGGAATCAGATCCCCCCGACACCCCGATGAGGAGCGAGCGGACAGGGAACGTAGTCCGAGCCTGGTCTATTGCTTCTTTGATCCTTTGTTCAAGTGGTTTCGGCATGTCTGTATGATACCATGCCGCACCTGCCCGATGGAACGCCTCGCAGGGATGTACGTCAGTATCCCGAGTGCTGTATACTATAGAGAAAGGGATATCTATGCCGCTCACCAAACATCGGCGTCTGATCGACCAGGCAGCACTCAGTGTTGTATCTGCCCATGCTCACTTCGTAGAAGCAAGTGAAGCGGTGCGACAGGCAAATCTGGCACTGCATGAGCATCTCCAAGGTCTCATCACCCGATCCGAGATCCCCCATGACAGCTCCCAGGAGCAGCAGATGAAAAAAGACATCCTGCAGTCCTATCATGATTTTCATCAGACGCTGGCAGCGATAGAACAACACGTTCGAGAGATCTATGAACTGACAGGGAATTCACTGCAGATCCTTGAGCAGCATGGAGTGATAGAAAAACTGACGACCCAAACGTATAAGGGAGAATAAGAATGGCGCTCGATAATTCCGTTCTGGAACAGATGATGTCGGCAAACTGGGAGACCAATGCCGCCAAAAACGTCAATAGCAGATGGCGGAAAGATAAAAACTGGCTCAACGAGCAATTGGATCAAGCAGAAACCTCTCCGGAGACTGCTGCCCAACCGATAATAGATCCTGAATCTGAACTAACTGCTTTGGCTGAAAGAACGGACGCCCGGAGTCTGGCTGAAACAGCAGAAACCATGGCTGACCTGGAAGAAAGCCGATTGCTAGACTTGACCAATACGGCAGATGCCCTCGTAGCCACAGCGATCCAATCCTTTAGCTTGAGAGCGGATCAACAGGAAGTTCTGCAAGCGCAGACATTGGAAGCCCTCCTGAAAGTATTCCGCGTACTTTCTCGAGGCGAAGGGCAGGATCGGAACATTTCAAGAACTAACATATTGAGACAGATGGGAGCCGCAGTCAGAGAACAGGCCAAGACCATGCAAACTCCTGCCCTCACCGACAAAAATCCCGCAGTGGAGAACAGTCTCAGCCTGTCTGCTGCCAGACGGCACTTCGACCGCGCTCTGCAGGAAGACGATATTAGGGAAGACACTACTGCTCACAGGAGAAGTATCACGGGGGGCAGTCTGACCATCACCGAAAACACAGAAACCGGGGCTGTCGAGATCCGTCAGGGAAGACGTCTCATCAGACAACACGAATTGGAGAGACCTTCAAATCTAGCTTTGAAAAAACAGTCTATCGAATTGTTGGCAAGACTCAAACAAAATGAGCATACACTTTCTGATCGAGAACCTCACGCTCAGGTAGCCAGGGCGCCAGAACCAGCGCCGGCACTGGAAGCTCAACCAGAAACCAGAGCATGGTATAAAGAAATGAAGGAATCACACCACCTGCCGTCCGGGCCACTGCTCGAGAGACTTGAACGATATCACATAGGTTATTCACGCATTCACGTCGACGACTGCCCCGCCTTCCCTGAAGCTATCATACTGGAAAGAAATAACCCTCCTGGCACGGAAAAAATGGTTCGTATATATAGAGGCATCAGCGACATGGACGCCTCTGCCCTCAGGCAGATCCCCTATGCCATGCGGACCGTCGGCGAAGGATTGAGAATGTCGCAGATCCCTGAAGTTGAAGCAGAAGTAGCCCTGTTGGCTCATGAACCGACCTATGAACATCTCCTGGCCTACCTCGATAAAGTTCGTCCTTTTTTGTACAAGCACGAAGTAGAACGTATGAATGACGAGGTAGCTGATATTGAGGGTGGTATACTCAGTGGTAATTGCTTAAGGATATGCCTGCAACACTCTCAATACCGACATGGTGGTGGCGCTGTAGACAGTGGCGTATCACCATATATATCTTGTTCCATCGATGCTCAAGAAGCAATTGGTTTCAGTCGTAGTGGAATTATGGTAATAGATATCCCTGAATCTCAAATCGAGGGCTTCCGTTCAAAAGGCACAGAAATGAGTATCAAAGGTGCTCTCGATCCAAAATATATAACAGCATTGATACCACAACGCCCGATAAAAGGCCCACCGGATGAGCAAAAAACCGCAATCCTCCTGCAGCTTCAAATAGCTCTACAAAAAGTCGACGATACTGTCTCGATCCCTCATTATAACTCCGATGAAGTACTCGCTATGCAACAAGCTGATAACGCTGAACTCAGCAATGCAGATAGGGAGCAACAGCAGACCGACATGGAAATCATCAGGACGAAAAGGATCGAGGCCTTGCTCACAAAATTCAACGACCTTTCAGAACCCATCCAGATAGCTCGTCGATCTGCCGGTGAACAAGGTAGCGATCCCTATCTCGCAATCCAGCAAACTATTTTTGACCACTTCCAGCATCGGATGGAGAATATCGGCCACTCTGGCTATGCAGTAACTCAATTTGACTATGTAAAGTACCCCGAACTTAAGACACTTTGTCCAAAGGTCGGAAGAGGCGGG
>CAYOQW010000128.1:0-4705 GCA_964406175.1 uncultured Candidatus Saccharibacteria bacterium | reverse complement strand
CATCTTCACCTCGGTCGTCATGTACTCATTCTATTGCCTGTACAGCGAAAAATACCACGACCGCTTCTCTCTCAGCCAGATCGTTTTTGTCTTCTGCGTCGTATCGTTGATCGCCAGCACTCCATTCGCTGCCGCCGAACTCCTGACCCACCCTCACTGGTGGACCTCTCTGCCGGCAGGTGCGTACATCGGTGTGATCTATGCCGGTTCCATCGGCACTGTTCTGTTCTATGTGCTCAGCCAGCTGGTGGTCAAACGGTCAGACCCCATCACCGCCTCGGTCATCCAGTATATCCAGCCCTTCATGACCTTCGTCTGGGCAGCTCTGCTGCTCGGGGAACATCTTACCTTTGTCTTCATCATCGGCGTGATCTGCACGCTGGTCGGTGTCTATATCACCACTACAGCAGACAAAGCAGAGCAGCACGTCCTGCCACCCACGGAACCCTGCTAGGACTGACTTTCATTCATGTATGCCTGGTGGGCTTTGCCCCAGGCCTCCATGGCCTGCAGCAAGGGTCGTAGCGACTGCCCATACTCTGTCGCAGTGTACTCGACCCGCGGCGGTACCTCGGGATAGATCTTCCGGGTGATGATGTCGTCTGCTTCCAGCTCACGCAGCTGCTGGACCAGCATTTTCTGGGTGATGCCGGTTACCTCGCGGGACAGCTCACCAAAACGCATGGTGCGTTCCAAAAGATACCAGAGGATCAGTGCTTTCCATTTACCGCCCAGTACGCACAGGGTCACATTGACCGATGATCTGCTGGTGCATTGTTTCATAGGTGCTCCTATGCTTACAAATTATATAGTATTATACTTATTTGTATGTACTTGCTAATTGGCAACTCTAGTGTACAGTAATTATCGTATTTAGCAACCCAAGGGAGAATTTCACATGTCATACGACACCGTAGCCAATGATCAGGCCATTATGAAAACCGTACAAGCCCTGGAAGCCAACGGTATGCACGCCGTCGTCGCAGCCACCAGCGCGGAAGCGAAGGAAAAAGTACTCGCCATGCTCCCTGCTGACAGCGAAGTCATGCAGATGGCCTCGCTCACGCTCGACAGTATGGGACTGACCCAGGAGATCAACGAGTCAGGAAAATATAGATCCGTCAAAGCTACTCTGATGAGCATGGACCAGAAGACCCAGGGCCGTGAGATGAGCAGACTAGGCTCAGCCCCGGAGTATGCGGTTGGAAGCGTCCACGCCCTGACCGAGAATGGACAAGCGATGATCGCCTCCATGACCGGCAGCCAGCTGGCAGCCTATGCTTCTGGAGCCGCGCATGTTATCTGGGTTGTCGGAACACAAAAGATCGTCAAAGACCTGGATGACGGCATGAAACGCATATACGAGTACGTCCTGCCGCTGGAAAGCGAACGGGTAAAGGCAGCCTATGGCCTGCCTTCCAGCTCCGTGAACAAGGTGCTGGTGGTGAATAAGGAATTCGCTCCCGGCCGTGTCACTGTCGTGATCGTGAAAGAATCCATGGGATTCTAAGAACTGCAGGCCAACAGGTATTCAGAAAAGAGCAACCGTTTCACGGCTGCTCTTTTTTATCGTCTGTTGTTCCTCCCCTCATGCGGGGGAGGCTAGGAGAGGGGGATCTAGGTACCTAGAGGCACCCTCCCCCTGCCCCTCCCGTCAAAGGGAGGGAAACAAACTATGCAGAAGGGAATGCCAGCGTGACCGTCGTACCATCGCCAGGCTTCGAGGTGACCTCTATCCCGACCTCGTAGATCGAGCAGATCTCCCGGACGATGGCCATGCCGAGCCCGTACCCGCGGGCAAAGGTGCGGCCTTCTGTCCCCCGGTAAAACCGGTCGAACAGGTGGTCAAGGTCATCCCTGGACATACCGATGCCGTGGTCGCGAATGGTCAGTGTCAGCGGGAAATGGTCCTTCTGACAGACCAGCTCGATGGCCGTGCCGGCTTTCGAATATTTGACCGCATTGGACAATAGATTGGTCAGCAGGATGTTCAGATGGTCAGGAGCGGAGTTCAAGGTGATCGAAGCGTCGACATCAATGCTGACCGTCAGCTTCTTGTCCTCGATCGTCCGCTGATGCGGCACCATTGCCTTATCGATCTGGTCGCGGAAATTCAGTACTTCCCGCTTCTTGGCTGGCATGCCCTTTTCGTCATAGCGTGCGAGGAACAGGAGCTGGTCGATGAGCGATCCCATTTCCAGCAGGTCATGTTTGACCGCTTCCAGCTCAGATACCTGCGGCCCTCCCTCACGGATCATGACATCAACCGACGTCACAGCCCGTGCCAGCGGCGTCTTCAGCTCATGCGACGCATTGGCGATGAACTGCTTCTGTCGGTCCATGCCCTCGGACAACCGGTCCATCATACGGTCAAAAGAACGAGCAAGCAGGACCAGGTCATCCTGGGGGTGCCCCATGCTCTTCAACCGGGTGGTCAAGGCACTGGTCTGGATCTTGTTGATATCCTGCACCATAGTCTGTACGGGTCGGAATGTCCGGCGGACCTCAAATATACCAACCAGAGCACTCAGCGCGATACCAAGAGGCAACAGTATTAAAAGGATCAAGGCATCGGTCGACAGTATTTGCCGCACGGTATCGGTCTGCTTGCCAAGTTGGAGAATACCCAGCGTGGTCGCTCCAAATTTCAACGGATAGGTCAGGATGATCAATTCATTGTTAGCATCCAGAGACCGGGTGTCATACCTGACCTTGCCAGTGCTCAAGGCATCAGCGGTTTTGGCAGCATTATCTGGTATCAACTGAGGGCCGGCATCAGTCGAGATGAAATCGCCATCGGCATTCGACAGGAACACACCAAAAGAGCCCATGAGCTCATGGTCAGGATTCCAGATGAACGCCGACACCTCATCATTGGTCAGATGCTCGCTGAGGCTTTTGCCGTCTGTCCCGTTCGTATAGATGAGCCTGCCGTCCTGTGTCTTGATATGCTCACGCACGATCTCCTTGGCCTCGATCTCCATGTCGCCCTTGATCTGCCGGTTGATGACCGCATTCGAAGCGATAGAGAATGCAGTGCCAAAGACGATCAGAAGCAGCAGAGTCAGCAGACTGAACGAGAAAGCCAGCCGGGTCGTGGTCTTCATAGGTCGCATAGCATGTATCCTTTGCCTTTGATGGTACGGATGAGCGGCTGGGTGCTGAGGCCGTCCAGTTTGCGTCTGAGGTAGCGGATATGGACATCCACGGTATTGGAAAAAGGGTCAGCGTTCTCGTCCCAGACATGGCTCATGATGTCCATGCGTTCCAGAGCCACGTTCGGATGCCGGGCCAGGTATTCGAGAAGTGCATACTCCCGCGGAGCAAGTTCTATCAGATCTTTGTCATAATGAACTGCCTGCGTATTGGTATCGATCGTGAGCTTACCGACTTGAAGAACAGGATTCTTGATCTGCTGGGCAGGCCGCCGAAGCAACGCCCGAACACGGGCAACCAGTTCGTTCATGTCGAAGGGCTTGGTCAGGTAGTCATCCGCCCCGGTATCCAGTCCCTGGACCCGGTCCTCGATCTGGCTACGGGAGGTAAGCATGAGCACCGGCGTCGACGAGCCCTCTTTGCGTATTTTGCCGCACAGGTCGACCCCGCTCATACCCGGCAGCCGCCAGTCAAAAATGAGCAGGTCATAGGGTTCACTGAAGATCCGCGGAGCCGCTTCCTCAGCCGTAGCCACATGGTCCACTGCATAGCTCTCCCTGCGGAGCACCGCCTGCACATTGGCCCCTATCCGGGTGTCGTCTTCGACGATAAGAATTCTCATCCGTGCACCGATTAAGTGCAATTGTTTGTTTTGTCAGCTCTGCCTGATAGTTGTGTCATCCCTGGCTTTATGCTGTCATCCCTGCGAAGGCAGGGATCTACTGGAGTACCAAAAAATCATAAGTACTGAAGGGGATTCCTGCCTTCGCAGGAATGACAGTTTCTCGCTCCGGCCGCATTCGCCGAGCTCCGTAAGGCGAGAATCCACCTGAACCTCTGGTCGCAATTAAATCTTGTAGTTGACGATCTTCGCATAATTCGTCCCGTGCTCGCTTTGAAAAGCTGCCGTCATATCGGTATTACACTGGAAAAAGCTACCCCGCGGGCCCGAATGGGTATTTCTCAACTGGGTCACATCGTATTTATTGCCATTGATCGTGACTATACAGCGATTATCAACCACCGGGGTTGGTGTCGGAGGAACGACTTGAACGGGAGCAGGCGTGGGTGCTGGTGTGGGTGTGGGTGTTGGAGTTGGTGACGGCGTCGCGACAGGTGTGGTAACCGCTGCCGGAGTTTGTACAGCAGTGGCAGTGGGGGCCGGCGTATTCTGAACCACCGAGGTGGTCGTGTCGACCGGGGCCGGATCAGCCGCCACGGTCTGATCCGTGACAGCGGGATCGGCAACTGCTGCCGGCTGGACCCAGGTCTGGGTCTGCACGGCCACAGTATTCTTGTCTCCAAGTGCCCTGGCGGTCAGGAGCGAGCCGAACAGCATGGTGAAACTGCAGAGCGAAAAGAAGGTGAGGGTGCGAAGTGATTTTTTCATAGCAGGTTGAAATCCTCAAAGATGATGTTCGACCGGCGAACTCCGAGAGCAGCGAATTGTTCTGTTAGTGCCATCCTCATGACCTCAGGGCCGCAGATCATCACCAGCTTGTCCTTCACTTCACCCACCTGGGCTTTGATCTTTTCAGCGGTCAGATAC
>CAYOQW010000127.1:0-4707 GCA_964406175.1 uncultured Candidatus Saccharibacteria bacterium | reverse complement strand
GAGAGCGTCACCGTGACGCAGGGTTCCCAGGTCAAATACTGCTACGCGGTGACCAACACGAGCACCGGCGGTATCACGCTGACCAATATCGCCATCACCGACAATATCGAAGGTTCTATCGGGAACATCGTTTCCCTCGGTGCCGGCATCAGCCAGACATTGACCAGGACCGCGACCAGAAATGAGGCTCCCGGCACCGTGACCAATACCGGTACTGCAGCAGGTACGTATAACGGCACTGGCTACAGCGCCGCTGACACGGCTTCCGTGGTCATCAACCCCAATGTCATCTTCCCGGTCCTGACCATGACCAGCAAGGTCGCCGATCCCGCTGACCCCAATGCGGTCAATCCGCTGCGCCAGGCATCCGGTACGTCTGCCTATACCATCACGCTGCATGCCACGGGCGGTAATACTGCTATCCCGGCCGGCGTCAGAGTGACCGATGTCTTCGGCACTGCCAGCAGAGGCGGTGCTCTCAACAGCATCAACAACGTCATCGGGGCTTCCTATAGCGGGACCAATGGCAGCCATACCTTTACCACTACTGCCAGCATCGCACCTGACAGCGACTACGTGATCACTTTTACCGGCTCCTTTGTGAATACCGGTATCGCCAATGATTCCGACAGTACCATCCGCAATGATGCGACCATCCTGACCGTTCCCCAGGGGAGCATCGGTACGCAAAACAGCAGTTTTGCGGTCATTCGTATCCTCGGACCGGACACACCTCTGAACCCTGATCTGTACATCCGCAAATTTGCCAAGAACATCACCCAGAACTCCTCGTGGGCATCCGAAGTCTCCGCCGTTCCCGGTGACAAGATCGACTATCAGTACATCGTGATCAACCGCGGCAATACCGCAGCGACCAACGCGAGCATCCTCGACGTGTTCACGAATCATGGCGATCTGATGGATCAGAGCAAGCCCATGCAGTACGGTATCCAGACCATCCAGGGCAATGCAGCCTGCGTCGATCCGACCGGCGGCGCTGTGGTGTGGTTCGATACCCGCTGTTCAGCTCAGATCTATGATACCAATCGCAATTACTACACCATCGACTCGACCGCTGCTGCAGCCGGCACCTATGCCATCGTGAACCAGGCTGGCGTCGCCAGTACGGCCAACGGTGCTCCTCAGCGTTTCTCCAGCGCCACGGTCAATGTGACCTACGCCGGTGATTTCAAGTATGAAAAGACCTGTTCACTGAGCCGCGGCGCCCTCACCATGGACTGTGACGGCACGACCGCCTATCCCCATGATGTCATCACCTGGAGCCTGCATCTGAAGAATAACGGTACCGCTCCTGCCTCGGTCAATGTCGAGGACAATGTGAGTGATGTCCGTGCCTATGCCACGATCGACCAGGCCAGCATTTCTCCCCGTCCTCCCTGCCTGCTGACCGGTGACATCTTCACCTGCGGCACGGTCACGGTGGCTGCTGGAGCATCGTTCACTGCTCAGTTCACCGCTGAGGTCAGAGCGAGCGACGATCCTGTCGGCTGGCATCCCCAGATCCGCGACTACGCGATGAACAATCAGTTCGGACCCTGCCTTGCCGATGATATGACCTGCCGCACCGTCACGCCGGTCGTCGATGTGACCATCACCAAGACCAATACGGACGCCTACAACACCATCGAGCCCCAGAGCAGCGATGCGACACTTTCCTGCCCTGCCTATACCTCAGGCTTTTCAGATGCCCCCTATATCGCCGATTGGAAGCTCGATGTCACCAATGTGAGCGGTCAGACCATCCAGGGCGTCAACGTCAGCGACATCCTCGACTCCACCTACAACTCTCTCTCCTATCGTTCGGGTTCTTCCCGCCTCGACGGGAACAGCACCAATGACCCGTCCATTACGGGCACCAATTCACTGTCCTGGACCCCGGTCACCCTGAATGCCGGCCAGACCCGGACCATCACCTTCCAGAGCTGCTATATGTCAGCTTCCCGGGTCAATATCCAGGTCCCGAATCTCGGCGAAGTAGCCTATCAGTCGATCAGCAAACAGGATGAAGCCAGTGTCAATGTGTCACAGCCCCGGGTGACCATTTCCGGCTACACCTGGAAAGACCAGAACGCTGACCGTCTCATCGACAATGCTTCTACCTCCTCGACCCCTGAGTCAGGTCTCGCCGGCATCACGGTCACGCTTTTCGGATTCAGCAGCGGCAGCCGTCAGCAGATCACCCAGGTCTCCAGCGATTCTTCAGGCCGCTATGTCATCTCCGATCCCGGTCTCCTCGTCGGCAATACCTACGAGCTGGAAGTCCAGCAGTATCCTGACTATACTAATACCGGTCTGAACCTGAACGGCGAGATCGGTACCGCTACCGGCACCGTGACCGGAGCCCAGGGTGCACGGGTGTTCCACCTCGAACCACTGACCCGCAGTGATGCCTCGACCAACTACAACTTCGGCCTCCAGCGCAAGACCGGCGACCTTGTGGTCAAGGTCATGGAAGTCGTCGGCGACAATATCGTCGGTGCCTTTGATCAGGCCAACAATGGACCTGTCCTCGTCCAGATCAATGGTGTCGATGGTTTCAATCAGCAGTATTCAAATGACAGCAACAAGTCGTTCGCCGCTGTCGATACCGGCAGCTACTACGGCAATGTGCTGAGCAAACCGGCCGGCTGGACCAAGACCATCATCAACGGCTGCCACGATGACGCCCAGGTCACCGAAGGCGCTCCTGCTGAGATCGTCCTCTGCCTGAAAGGCACCGAGGGCGTTCAGATCGCCAAGTACGTCCGCGAAAAAGGCACCACCCAGTGGCTCGATCTCGCCGATCTCGGTACACACACCGCCGGCGCTACTGTTGAATATCTCATTCTTGCCTGGAACGACGGTACCTCTGCCGCTACCATCAATACGGTTGACCATACCCTCAGCGATCTCGATCAGGTGTATTTCACCGGTGTCGAAGGTCAGAGAGACCGCACCAATGTGACCCTCCAGTTCGGTGCTGTCATCCCCCAGACCGTCGATTATGGCTGCGATCCTGCTGCCTATGATATGGCAGCCGGGACTACCGTTCTGGCCTACTGCTATCGTGCTACCCTCATCTCGACCTATACCGCTCCGGTCAATACCAATATCGTGAACCGGGTCGAAGCCATCCAGGGCACGACCGTTCTCGACGCTGATATGGCGACGGTCGTTGCGCGCTACGGCGCCCAGCTCGACTGGACCAAGACCGTCTGTATCAACCCGGTCGGTAATTCCTGCGGCGTGGGCCCGGTCAAACCCGGCGATACCATCCGCTACGACTTGAGCGTCACCAATATCGGCGATGCCGCCTATCAGGGCTATCACTTCTATGACAACCTGGAAGATGTGCTCCGCTACGCTTCTTACCGGTCAGCTACCGCGCTTTCCTATGACGGCGGTTCCAATCCCGCGGCGGTCAATGGCACCATCCTCGACTGGGGTGTCATCGGTTCCCTCGCTGCTGGTTCGTCCGCGTCCGCGTCCTTCCAGGTCGTGGTCAAGGACAGCGCCCAGTGGCCTCAGTCCAGTGATTTCTCCATCGAGAACTTCTTTGGCGATGTCACGACCCATACTCCTGTTCAGAGTCTCGTCGTCACCAAGACCGTCCTGAATTCCCCCATCGATCCTCCCTACGGAGACGGCGCGGTCAACAGCGTCGCCCGCTATCAGATCAAAGTGCAGAATATCGCAAATAACAGCCAGGTAGCGACCCCGCTGCGCATCGACGATGCCAGCCTGATCCCGCAGAACTTCACCTATGTGGCTGGCTCGACCGCCACCATCGATCCTGATTCCAACAGCGGCGCGCTCAGAGAGCCCACGATCACCGGCAATGTCATCCGCTGGGATGAGACCGACCAGGGAGCTGTCACGCTCGTGGGCGGGGATTCCATCACCTTTACCTTTGAGGCGGTCAATCACAATCAGGCGGTCAATGTCGATTTCACCAATGTGGCCGAGCTCTTCCTCGCCGGGATCAAAGTGTCCCAGGATGATGCCGTCCTCCACGTGCGTGAGCCCAATGCCCTCCTTTCCGGCTACGTCTGGAACGACAAAGACAGTGCTGCTGACATCGATGCCGGCGAAAACGGACTTGGCAACATCACTGTGGCCCTCCGCCGTCCGGACAACAGCCTCATCACGTCTGTCACCACCAATGCCAATGGTTTCTTCACCATCAGCAATGCTGCGCTCCGCATCGGCGGCGACTATCGCCTCCAGGTCATGCAGGACAGCTCGCTCTATGGCAATACCGGCAAGAACCTCGGCGGCTCTGTAGGCGGTGCGGTGGGTACAGGTGATACGTCTGCTCCCCGTGATATGTTCACCATCACCAATCTGACCCAGTCGGTTGCGGACACCTATCACAACTTCGGCCTGGTCCGCGAAAGCGGACGGCTCCAGATCAAGATCTTCAATGCCGATACCGGCACCGAATATACCGATGCCTCCAATCCCGGCACCGTGCAGATCGTTTCTTTCCCGATCCTTGATCTTCTGGCCCCCTACGCCACCCGGTCCATTCCTCCTGTATACTCCAATACCGCCGTTACCGGGACCTATACCGTCAATTTCTACGCCCCCAACGGCTTCACCGATGTGACCTCCCAGCATGAGAGCCCTGCTTATCAGACCACCGTGCCCGTCAGCGGTACCGGCACTATCAACCTGTGGGTCTCCGGTCAGCAGGACCTCCATATC
>CAYOQW010000126.1:0-4765 GCA_964406175.1 uncultured Candidatus Saccharibacteria bacterium | reverse complement strand
AGATTCACCTGGGCCTGCGCCAGTTGGGCCGTGGCAAGATCTAAATCCGCTCTCGTGGTGGCCAGTGCAGTCTCTGCGGAACGGACGGCGTAGTATTTCCGCTGCAAATCGTCGTCGCTGACCACATCCTTTTTACTTAGTCTCTGAGTCCTCTGATAGCTGTCCTGTCTGTCAGCCAAGAGAACCGTAGCCTCGTTCACCTTCGCCTGGAGCAGGGCGACCTGCGCCTTCTGATTGGCAACCCTAGCCTCCGCGTCACGGCTATCCTCGCGGAAAAGAGGATCGCCCTTCTTCACCCGATCTCCCACCTTGACCATGACTTCAGCGATGAGTCCCGGAAGCGTGGGGGCGATGCGAACATTCTCATCGATGCTTTCGACAATGCCACGAGCCCCGATGGAATTGGCGTAAGGAGCCCTCGATGGCTCCACTAACGGAATGGCGGGAGGCTCCGGTTTACGAAGTTTTACGACCAGAAGACTCACTCCTACGATGCCCGCGATGGCAAGATAGATGCTGGGACGGTTCAAGATGCTCATGGAGATAAAATTCAGGCGTGGTGGTAGTCGGCTGCAGGACAGCTCCTAGTCACCCTGCCATCCTCCATCTCGGCAATCCAGTCGGCGAATGAAAAAATCCGGCTGTCATGGGTGACAACAATGACACACCGTTCGGAGTTGCAGGCACTCTTCTTGAGTAACTCCAGAGCGTGATGACCGGTGGCGGCATCGAGCGAGGCCGTCGGTTCGTCGCAAATGACCAGTTTGGGATCATGCACAAGCGCTCGAGCAATGGCCACCCGCTGCTGCTGTCCTCCCGAAAGCTGGCGCGGGAAGGAGCGTAGCCTGTTCCCCAATCCGAGATCATCAAGGAGCGCGGCTGTCTTCTCCTCGGCCTTCCGATAGTGCCATCCCTGAAGGATCAGCGGAATGGAGGCATTCTCCACGATGGTCAGCGTCGGGATGAGGTTGAACTGCTGAAAGATGAAGCCAACATGCTGACTGCGGAAGCGCGTGACCTCGGCATCACTCATCTGTTGAAGGCTTTGGCCAAAGACCTCGATGCTCCCGGAATCCACAGAGAGGGTACCGCAGATGACGCTGAGGAGGGTCGTCTTTCCACATCCCGACGGGCCGACGATCATCGTCAGCCTCCCGGTCAGTGCCTTGAAGGAGACTTCCCTCAGGGCGTATGTCGGCGTGTCTCCATTAGGGAAGATCTTGGTGACTTTCTCCACATTCACAGCAACGGAGCTTTCCCGCACGGCGTGATCCGTACTCATTTGAAGACGACGGCCGGTTCCAACTTGGCCACGCGGATCAGTCCGATGGTCGCCGAGATGCAACAGATCATGATGATGATGCCCCCCACAAAAACTGGCACCTGCCACGGCATGTAGAATGGAGGCTGCTCGATCTTGAGGACTTTGAAACCGAAGATGGCCGTCAGTCCCACGCCGAGCCCATAGCCGACAAATCCGACGGAAAAAGCCTGGAGAAAAACCATTGCCGCCAGCGTCGGCATACGCGCCCCCATCGCCTTGAGGGCGGCCAGATACCGCAGATTGTCGTAGATGAAGAGATAAAAGGTCTGTCCCGCGATCGCGATACCGACAATGACTCCAAGCAAGACCACGGTACCAAAGGAAATCGGGATGCCGGTGTTTTTGACATACCACCAGACAGTCGCCCAGAACAGCTCGTCGCGCTCGTAGGCACGAAGCCCCGGGATCCGGCTTATCGTGCGCGCCAGTGAGGTTGACGAAACTCCAGGCTTGGGCTCGACAAGTACACAACTAAGTTGTTTGCGCTGAGGCTTGGCATATTGAAGCGCCCTGTCATAGGTCGTATAGACATAGGGCTGCCCCATGAAGCTCCGGGGCGTGTGGCACAGGGCGACCACGCGGGCCGCCTTGTCATTGATCTCAAAGACGGTGCCGACATCGATCTTGATGCCCTTGTTCTTGAATTTAGCGACCCCCACTTGGTCGATGATCACCGCATCGGGAAGTCGAAGATCCCCGATGCTCCCCTTGATGATCTCCATGGGACGACCGACAAAGGTGGCTGTGTCCAGTCCCACCAACTGGACATTCTGAAAGGAACCATCGCCGAGCCGCGCCTGCTCAATGCCGATATAGAGTGGCACGGCCCACTCGACACCCGGCATGCTCCTCACCCGCGTGACCTCGATCTCTCGCAGCGGAATGACTTCATTGGCCTGCTCGACTTTGGCGTCAAAGACCCAGACCTTCGCCCCAATACTGCGAACCGTCGATGTGGTCCAAAGCATGATACCGCAAAATACCGAAGCCTGCTGGGTCATGAGCAGGGAGCAAAAGGTGAGCCCCACCACGAGCATCACATATTTCGAGGTATCCCGAAACAGCATGAGCAAGGCGATGCGGAGCATGGGCGGAAAAAAAGTGATGAGACCTAAAATCGGAAAAGCTGGTGGCCGGATAGTATGGAAGAGAGAGTTTGGGAGCTGGCTTCCTACCTCTGATTTTGGATCTCCTGGTGGAACTTCATTTCAGTTCCCGGCTCTCAGTTTTCAGGTTTCTGGCTGCGTTCACGGCATATTTTGCCAGCATATCGTATTCCAGATTGACCGGATCTCCGGATTGGAGATCACCCAGATTCGTCTCCTGAATTGTATGGGGGATGATCCAAAGCCCGAAGTGATCGTCGGCCACAGAGGCGACAGTCAGGCTGACTCCATTCACGGCTATCGATCCCTTCTCAATAAAGTAAAGGGCCCCGGCGTTGGGAATCCTGATCACAAGATTCAAATCCGCACCACGATGTTCAGCCAGGAGGACTTCGGATTTCGTATCAATGTGTCCCTGCACAAAATGACCGCCAAACCGTCCGTCAGCACGCAAAGCCCGTTCCAGATTGACCCGCGATCCCTTGTCTAATTCCCCTAGATTTGTCCGTGCAAGCGTCTCGCCCAGCAGGTCGAAGACGAGCTTCCCCTCGTCCCTGTTCGTCACCGTCAGACAGCAACCATTCACAGCCAGGCTTTCACCAATGGCAAGCTCACCGGCAAGCTCCGCATCAAGAACCAGTCTGGCAGCATCACCCCTGCGTTCCAGCGCCTGCACTCTCCCAACAGCCTCAATAAGTCCTGTAAACATCTATCCACATTAACAGCGAACCGACGTTCGCGCTACCGCAGAAACAACCAGCCAACCAGCACAAGGAGAGGCAGCAGAAAGGGTATGGAATAACGCAGCAGGTAGCCGAAAAAACTTGGAGTTCTGGTTCCGGAAGCATTCACGATACTTTTCACCATAAAGTTGGGGCCGTTCCCGATATAGGTCATTGCTCCAAAGAAGACGGCTCCCAGGGAGATGGCAATAAGATGCTCTGGTGCTTGGAGCGCCGTTTGCAGCACGTCATGAGGGTTATCCACGGAACCTCCGCGTAGGCCCAACTCCAGGGAGAGGAATGAAAGATAGGTCGGCGCATTGTCGAGAAGCGACGAGAGAACCCCGGTAAAGTAATAGAAGTGGTGTGACCCCATGCAGAGCGTCTGCGCGACCTCCGCGGCATAATGCTCCAGATAATCAAGGGCGGGCATCATCGTGGCAAAGATTCCAAGAAAGAGCCAACTCACTTCCTTGATCGGTTCAGCGTTGAATTTGTTTTTCTGATGAATCAGCGCCGGTGTCAGCCTCCATGAGAGGATGGCCGCGCAGCTCATGGCGATCTCCCTCCACGGTGTCGGCATAAAAATCGCCCCGAGAATCGCCGCGAGCGGGAGGAGATTTCCCAATCCTTCGATCTTCCAAGCCTCCCACTTGTGGTGAGAGAAGAGCTCTCCCCTGCGAGCCTTATGATAATTGTGCTGATCCAGAACATAGAAGATTCCCGCTAGCATCACGACGAGAAAGAGCCATGGTTGCCAGAGGTGCTTCAGCGTCCAGAAAAACGGAACTCCTTTGAGGAATCCAAGAAAAAGGGGGGGGTCGCCGATCGGCGTGAGACAGCCGCCGATATTGGAAATGAGAAAGATGAAGAATACCGTGTGAACCCCCGTGATGCGTCCATGATTCATTCGGATCCAGGGACGGATCAGTAGCATCGAGGCCCCCGTGGTACCGATCAGATTTGCAAGAACCGCACCGAGCACCAGAAAGAGTGTGTTCACCGAGGGTGTGGCACCCGCCTTGACGCTGATATGGATGCCCCCAGCCACGACATAAAGGGCGGCCATCAGAATGATGAAACTGACATATTCATGCAGCGCTGCCAGCGGATGCACCCTGTCACCCAGCACCGCAAGATAATAGAACACCGTGATTCCCCCCAACGATAAGGCAACCTTCGGATAATGACGCTCCCACCAGTGAGGCAGGAGGAAGGGCATCATCGCAATGGCTGCCAACTGGAAGAAAAAGGGTGCCAGCATCCAAGAAGCTGGAAGAGGGTAACCGGAAGCAAGCATCGGAAAGATCATTACCACGCTCTTTTTCATGGACATCGCGCAATGCGCGAGCAAATTCAACAGGCTCTGAATGTAAAACCCTTGCCGATGATTTCCCTGCGTCCCTGTTCCGTCGTTTTTTCGACACTGATTCTCCTTCTTACGGGCTGTGCCTCGGTCAGTGTCAGCAATATCAATTCCAAGGGTACTCCTCCCGGACAACTCCCTGCCAAGATCTTTGTTCAGGAATTCACGGCTCCGACCGAGAGTTTCAGGGTCGATCGCAGCAATCGCGAGCTCGACTCATTCATCAAGGATCAACGGCGCGAGCTTG
>CAYOQW010000125.1:0-4799 GCA_964406175.1 uncultured Candidatus Saccharibacteria bacterium | reverse complement strand
TGGTATTCAGGGGGCTGAGGCGTTGACTTCATCATCTCGATCTCGGGCAGTATTTCAGAGAGCAGACCCGAATGATCAAGCTCCTGGATGACCAGGTCAGCGGACAGCTGATGACTTTTGACCACGCGCCACAGTTTGCTCAGTTCATCTTTGATCCGTTCATTCGACGTTTTCGTGATGAAATGCGCTGAGTCGCGCACCGCTCTGATGGTCTGGGGATCATAGTCAAAACCAAGAGTAAATTTGAACCGGACCGCCCGGATGAGCCGAAGGTAGTCTTCTCGGATACGCAGATCAGGGTCGCCGATAAACCGGATCACCTGCTGTTTCAAGTCATCCTGGCCGCCGACGTAGTCGATCACTTCCTGTGATAACGGATCGTAGAACATCCCATTGATCGTCAGATCACGGCGTTTGGCGTCTTCACGGGGATTACTGAAATACACAGCGTCAGGCCGCCTGCCATCTGAAAGGTCACTGTCGGAGCGAAATGTCGCTATTTCAAAATGATGCCCCTGTACGATAGCCATGATGACCCCAAACTTTTTGCCGATCGGGATCGTCTTGCCTTTGAGAACATGTGAACTGGTGATGATCTCCTCTATCTGATCCGGCAGTGCTGAGGTCACGATGTCATAATCATGCGGTTTTTTGCCCATGAGCAGGTCCCGGACACAGCCGCCAGCCCAGCACGCCTCATACCCTGCCTGCTGCAGGACCTCGACAATTCTTATTGATGTCGCTTCCATGATTACCGATCCCTGTATAGGTCACCTTCAAATCCATGGGCAGGTCTGATCAGTCCAATGGTTTCTGGCCCCAAATCCCTGATGAGAGTGATGTCAGCATTCGGCATTGTCCGTTTGCGGTCTTCTGGCAAAAAGCCTGACTGCATTTCCAGGATTTTCAATATTCCTGTGCGAACAGCGATCTCGAACTGTTGAGCGATCGCATCGTTGTGTTCGGCGGAGTCATTGATGAATACCACTTCTTCAAAAGCCGTCAGATACCCCTCTAGCAGCAACTGCTTTCGCAACTCAATCTCGACGATCTCGACCTGTTCCTCAGGAATGATGGCATACAGACCGCTCGCTCTGATCTTCCTGTCCTGGAAGGCTGTCTCCCCATAGGATAAAACTTTTATCACGTACTCATCCCGCATCTCAGCTACCAACTTTGCAAATTCCACACCATGCAGGGCAGCCGGCGCTGACCGGTCTATCGCGTCGTTCCAGGCCGCAAGCAGCTTGACGTAGAACTCGTCACAACCAGTCGGAGCATAATGCTCAACTATATAATGGGCATGCTCTCTGACGTCTATATAGCCAGCTCCCTCCCGTCGAACGATAGGATAAGTCTCAAAATATAAAGCCCTTTCAAGACCCAAGGTAGGGAGCGCCTCTGCCATGGCAGTGGTCACCACCGAAGGGTCAAAAATAGTCCAGTCAAAATCGAGAATGATCAGTTTCTTTTGTTTTGAGTTCATCATCCGGCACTTCCTCGCTTTACCGTATCCATTTCAGTATCACCTCAACCGTTCGCTCTCCCAGATCCGTGACCGGGACGATCCCTTCAACCACCGTATGTCGCTGCTTCGCTGAATTCTTGTACTCACGCTGCATTTCCAGGATGAGCAACCGGCCGGCGTCGACCTCGGAACGGAATGTCGTCAGGAACGAATCATTTGGCTCGACGGCGTCATTAATGGAAACCACCTGTTCATACTCGTCCAGCCACGACCTGAGGTGTTGCTCCTTGCCACCGATCACCGACGTGATGTAGGTATGCTCCACCAGCGCCGACACGCCGGAAGCGTCAAGCTTCGACTGCTGGAAAGTCTGCTCGCCGTAGGTCAGGATGACCACCTCGATCCCAGATAAGGCTGTTTTAAACGCCTGGAACTCAAGAGGATCAAATGCACTGGCCGACAGGATCCGGGTCAGGTCTTTCCAGGTGCTCATGATGGCCTCCCGATGCCCTTCATCGTGCTGGCCCTGCGCCTTCAAGATAGCTGAGATATGCGTTTCCCGGTCGTAGTAGCCCTCGGGATTGTCCTTGGCATGCTCAAAGGTCTGCTTGAACAGGTCCGGTTTGAGACCAAAAGCATCAAGTGCCTTTTCCATGGCTTCAGTGAGTATCCGCAGATCGAACACGGTCCAGTCAAAATCAACAACAATAAGTACCTTTTTGTCTTTCATACTGACCTCCTCATGCAAATAGTGCTCGCCCGACCCTGATCATGGTGGCACCTTCCTCGATCGCCACCTCGAAATCACCGCTCATGCCTATGGAAAGCTGGGGAAGCGCATGAGAGAACCTCTGCTGCAGGCCGTCGCGAAGCTCACGCAAACGCCTGAAATATGGCCGGCTGGCCTCGGGATCGTCCGAGTACGGCGCCATGCACATAAGCCCGACCAGACGGATGTTCGGGAACTGGTAGACCTGCCCGAAAAGCTCTGTGAGCTGATCCGGCTGTACGCCGAACTTTGTATCCTCGAGAGCGACGTTCACCTCGAGCAGGATCTCCCGGGCCTTCTTCAACCCTGCGGAATAACGGTTCAGTTCCTCTGCGATATGGACCGAATCCACCGAGTGGATCATGGAAAACAGACGCAGGGCTTCCTTGACTTTATTGGACTGCAGGTGGCCCAGCATATGCCAGGTCATGCCCTGTACCCGGTTCTGCTTTTCCCGGGCTGACTGCACCTTGTTCTCTCCGACCTCCCTGAGCCCGGCATGCATGAGCTGGACGATCTCGCCCGCCTCGACATACTTGGTCGCTGCGATCAGGCGGACCGAACTGCGGTCCCGTCCTGCTTTTTCGCAGGCCCGCACGATGGCGGCTTCTACTTTCTTCACATTTGCCAGGATGGTCATGTATCAAACCTTCTACATCAACGAACAGGACAAGTATCGCCCAGAAAATAGATTTTGAACAGACGCCAGGTGCTTCCGCCCAGGCAAGGATACTCCCGGAACGAAGTATGGATGATCTTGTTCCCGATGGTTCTTTCCACGGTTTCGGCCATGCCCCAGGGATATTTCAGCCCGGCCTTGTAGTTCACAACCGCCTCACTGCTGATACCAGAGACATGATACGCCTCATGCAGCGAAATGTATTTTGCGGCTTCCCGCAGCAGGCCCCTGACGATAAAGACATAGGGATCGCAAGCCATACCGCTCAAACCATCGATATCGCCAGCCTCCACTTCAAACACGCGGTCTGTCAGGGTATCCTGGACGCTGGCCTTCGGTGCTCCGGGCGAAATAGCTGTTCCGCCCTGACCGTAGATCTGCTGGACCGCTTCCGGAACATACTGGGTGATCAGCTCACGACAGGAAAGCTCACCGCGCTCCTGCACCGTGCAGACCCTCGAGAGGATGTCCAGGCAGACAATACAGAGGACAAGGGTCAAGGCCAGCCCTATCAGGATCTTCGAATGTTTGCTCAATAATTTCCAACGATGCATCAGAACTCCTAGACCGCAGAGAACGGGCAAAGCTCATGGTAGGCGCACATGCCGCAGGTCCGGGCATCAGGAGTCGCCGTGAATTCGCTCCGAATCACCTTGTCCGCGATCTCGGTGATCTTCTGCTCCTGCTCTTCCATCTGGGCGGCATCCCGCTGTGCTGACGCTTTCAGCCCTTCCTCGATGAAATAGAGGGTCAGGCGGCTGACCTCGATCTTCAGCACATCACGGCAGGCCAGCGCATAGATGGACAGCTGTTCATCCGTGGCGGCTTTCTTTTCCAAAGTCGCCAGGTCCTGCATCTTGCCGGTCTTGTAGTCGATCACCTCATAGGTGCCGTCCGGCAGCTGATCGATGCGGTCGATATAGCCGGTCAGGGCATGCTGGCCGGTCTTCAGGATGAAGCCTTTTTCGAGAAAAGCAGAGGGGACGAATGCTCCGCCCTGCGCTGCATGGTATTTCCTCAGGATATCCTGCCCCCGCTGGAACTGCTGGTCCACCTCCTCAGCACTGTCATAGCCCTCGCGGCTCCAGTTATGGGCGAACAACTCCAGGAGGACGTCAAGGGATGAGGAAAGCCCTTTGCCGATGCCGTCATGGAAGTCCTTCAGCGTGCGGTGTATCACCTGCCCAAAGACAAGTGAACGCCCGATCTCGGTCGGGATGCGGTAGATATAGGAGTACTTGTATTTCAGAGGGCAGGTCTCAAAAGTCTGCAGCTGCGAATAGCTGAACAGCCGCGGCAGGAACGGATGCAGGTCGAACTCGCCTCCCTGCGGCTTTGTCTCCAGCTGCCGGTCGATCTCACCGTGAAGTTTGGCTGCGAGCGTGTTCTGGGCCCCGAGTGCTTCCTCCAGGAAAACAGAAGGCTTGCGCACCCGGACACCGCCGTAGGTATCAGAGTACGAGAGGAACAGGTGACGCTTCGCTCTCGTCATAGCCACGTAGAACAAACGGCGCTCCTCCTGGATATGCTCATCTCCTGTCGGTAAGGTTTCCCTGATGAACTGCTCAGGTACCGGGATGCCGTCGCTCCGTCTGCGGGTCGGAAACCGGTCATTGATGAGATTCACCGCAAATACGACCTCGAACTCCAGACCCTTGGCCGCATGCGTGGTCAGGATGTTCACCGCGTCGTTCTGGGAATCCATTTCCGCGGTCGCCGGGTTGTCCCCGGCCTCGATCATGAGGTCCAGATAATCGACAAATCCGGCGGTCGTGCGGTCTTCATGATTCGTGAGATAGTCTTTGATCTTTTCAAAGAACTTATTAATATTGAGCACCTTGGTGACGTTATCCAGCGTCTCGTCGCTCGCCAGGTACTTGATC
>CAYOQW010000124.1:0-4808 GCA_964406175.1 uncultured Candidatus Saccharibacteria bacterium | reverse complement strand
TCATTGCACGGTCCCTGGACCCGGCACCTGCCATACCAGCGCCAACGAGCACTCCAAACGGACCCGCCGCTCCTACTGTCATCGTCATAGATCCCACAGCAGCACCTGCTCCGTCGGCTGCCGCACCGGTCCCGCCACCTCCTCCGGCCGTGACCGAACCGATCACGATCACGATGGTCTCACCCTCTCAAACACCCTCACCGTCAACGCAGCCATTACCCGATACTCCGATCCCGCCCGATCTCATGCCTACCTCTTCCTGAAGCATCCATGTCACCCACAAAAACAAAACACAATCGATTCGGTCTCATCGTCGCACTCATACTCTGTGCGACCTCTCTTTGCCGGGGAACAGCCTACGCGGTTAATGCCGGCTATGAGTACCGCCCGGTCGTAGCGATCGGCCAGATGGATGAGAAGAACGGTTCCAATTTTTACTCCAATCAGCCCAATAACCCTGGCCGCAGCGGTCTCACCTACCCCACGCAGATGATCATCGATACCTCCAGACATCGTCTCTATGTGGCTGATACCGGCAACAACCGAGTCCTCGTGTTCATTCTGTATGAGAACAACACCTTTGTCCGCCCGGATGCCGACTATGTGATCGGACACCAGGACTTCCTGGAAAATAAGCCAAACGATGACCAGAACACCCCGACCGACAAGACCCTCCATGCTCCCTCCGGTGTCGCGGTCGACGCAGACGGCAATCTCTTCATTGCCGATACGAACAACAGCCGGGTCCTGATCTATACCAAATTCATAGACAACAACGGCATGAGCGCCGATGTCGTGCTGGGGACCCCGGATCCATTTACCATCGCCGACACGACCAGTGCGGGTGCCAGCAAAATGAACCATCCGACCTCTATCGTCACGGACAGGAACGGCGGCATCTATGTCGTAGACAGCGGCAATAACCGTGTCCTGCACTTTTCCCCGCCCTGGTCCAATGGACAGCCCGCAGACCAGGTCCTGGGCAAACCAAACTTCGACGATGCGTCTGCGAGCAGCGGAGACGCCGGACTTTCAAGTCCGACCGGTATCGATATCGACAAAGATGAGAATATGCTCTATATCGCAGACAGCGCCAACAATCGCATCGTCCTGTATCGGCTGCCGGTCAGCGGAGACGGCACCGGGAGCAGAGCAACGGACGTCATCGGACAGCCAGACCTGAACTCCACCACAGCCGGTCTCAGCTCCTCCGGTCTGCGCAATCCTTTCGACATTTCCGTTAGCCGTTCCCGCATCTATGTCGCTGACACGAGCAACAACCGTATCCTGCAGTACACCAAGGACAGTCTGGGGGCCGCGACCGTGGTCATCGGGCAGGAGGATTTCGCGACCAATGTCGCCGGCGTCGGTTTCCACAATTTCAACCAGCCCAAGGGCGTGTATATCCTGCCGGACGAATCTGGCGAGGACATGAACCTGTACGTCTCCGACAGTGCCAACAACCGCATCGCGGTCTATGACGTGCGCGAAGACCCGTTCCAGCGAGAGGTCAATCTGTTCGCCCGTATCAACCGCATCCTGGCGGTCTATGCGTTCAAGGACCTCTACAATATCGGCCGTTTCCTCACGATGTGGGTCGCTCTGATCATCGGCGTGTTCCTGCCGCTCATCCTCCTCACCTCCAGCACGAAACGTGCGCTCAAAGCCATCGGCCGTAATCCTCTCGCCCGGGGCAAGATCCAATTGAATCTACTGTTCATGGGGATCATTTCACTCATGTGTACAGCGCTTGCCTGGATGATATTCCTCCTGCTTGTCCTCGATAATACATACTAACCATGATCACCACACACCAGATCACCAAAGCAAAAGTCATCAAAGCGCTCCTCGGGCAGATCAAAACGGCCGATATGCTGGACCAGACCTATCATCAGCTCCAGCTCGCGGTCAGCGAGATCTACTACCACCCCATCATGTTCAAGGTGCTCACTACCTCTACCACCCACATCCGGGAAAAAATGGACCTGTTCAATGTCTATATGCGTCAGCGTGATTTCTGCCTGTTCGTTCAGCACTTCCTGACCTCGCTGATCGAGACGCAGGAGTTCGGTATCCTCGATGACCAGGACAAACCTACCTTCCTCAAACTGCTGAGTGATGAGATCAAAGCCATCCGGCCGGTCAGCATCACGGTCGCGACCTATCTGAGCGAATATTTGAAAGAATGGCTGCACACCGAACTCAGCACCATGATCAACTATCCTTTCGTGCTCAGCATATCGGTCAATACGTCGATCGTAGGAGGCATGATCCTGCAGACAGACCAGTTCGGCTACGAAGATACGATCAGGTCATCGCTCCTTTCACTGGAAGAGAAAGTTTACAGCTACGTCCACGAAGCAGCGGGAAAGATCAGAACAGACGAAGATTCGCAAGCAACTCATTCCTAATAGACAGACACATGGGAACTCTCAAACAGATCGGTACCGTCGAAGAAGTCAGCGAGATCGTATGCCTCATCCGGGGCCTGCCGCACGCGTCCATGGATGAAGAGGTCGTCTTTGAGAGCGGAGCCAAGGGCATGGTGCTCAGGCTGGACGAGGACTATGTCTATGCCGTACTGCTCAGCCGGGAGAATACGGTGGTGCGCGGCGCCGAAGTCATCTGCTCAGGCGAACCGCTGTCCGTACCGGTGGGCGACGAACTCCTCGGCCGCGTCGTGAATCCTCTGGGAGAACCGGTGGACGGTAAATCAATTCTGGCTAATACGAAAAAAATGCCTATCGAACGCATGGCGCCCTCGATCTTCCAGCGCCAGCCCATCACTAAACAGCTGGAAACCGGCATCACTCTCATCGACGCCATGATGCCGCTGGGCAAAGGCCAGCGCGAAACCATCATCGGCGACCCGAAATCAGGCAAAAGCAATTCGGTCTATACGGCGGTCATCAATCTGGCCCGCATGGGTGTCATCAGCGTCTACGTCACTATCGGTAAACCCCAGGCCAAAACCAAAGCTTTTGTGGAAAAGCTCAGGAAAGAAGGCGTACTCGACAAGGTCGTGATCGTCATGGGCACTGCCTCCATGTCCCCTACCATGAATTTCGTCGCACCCTACGCCGGCATCACGATCGCCGAACATTTCATGTATCAGGGCAAAGATGTCCTGATCATATTTGATGACTTGAGCCAGCACGCGAAATACTACCGTCAGATGTCGCTGCTCCTCAAGCGTTCCCCCGGCCGCGAAGCCTACCCCGGAGACGTGTTCTTCGTTCATTCGCGTCTGCTGGAACGGGCGGCGGTCCTGCACAAGGACCTCGGCGGCGGCAGCATCACTGCGCTTCCCATCATCGAGATCCAGGAACGCGACCTCACCGGCTATGTGCCGACCAACGTACTCTCCATTACGGATGGCCACATGCTCTATGATATCGGTCTGTTCAATCAGAACGTCATCCCGTCAATCGCACTCGAGCTCTCCGTTTCCCGTCTCGGAGGCAAGGTGCAGTGTGATATCATCAAAAAGCTCGGCGTCGAAGTTGCTCAGCATCTGATGCACTACCGCGCTGCCCAGGCATTTGCCCATTTCGGCACCGATCTCGCGACCGAGACCAAGCAAAGGATCGAACGGGGCAAACGCATCGTCGAATTTCTGAAACAGGAACCGTACGAAGCTATCAAGCTGACTCACCAGATGGTGTTCCTCCATGGCCTGAGCCGGGGCTACTTCGACCGCGTCGAGCTGGAAAAGGTCAAACCCCTGCGCAAACAGATCGCCGAATTCCTAAGTACTGATGAAAAGTGGAACGCCTTCTGCGGGACGCTCCAGGACAAAAAAACAGCCGATGTCAAAGATGCGTTCAAAGAGCTCTATGATATCCTGGCCGAAAAATACATCAATCAGAGCAATATCCAGGATGAAGTCACCGCAGAATCGACCGATACTGAATCCAGCGCCGCCATGGTCGCTCAAAAGCCGAACAGCAAAAAGGAAGCAAAACAGCTGGCAGAAAAACAGAAGGAAGACAAAAAGAAAGAAGAGCAGGCCAAAAAGGACCTGGAGAAAGCCGCAAAAGAACAGGAAAAAGAGGCCGAACGGCTCAAAAAGGAACAAGAAAAAGCAGCAAAAGAAAATATAGCGGCTGCTGGTGCAGGACCGGACGGTGTTCCAAGTGGTTATGACGAGGTCAAGGGAGACACCGGTATACGCTATGTCGCCAAAGACCCTGCTACAGCCATGAGCATGCCGCTACCAGAAGGATTTCAGCGGATCAGCGATGACAGCGGTACCTATCTGGTGAAGAAAGCAGGTACAGCATGAAAACACTGACCCAGCTGCGCGTGGAAAAAGACAATCTCATGGGACTCGGGGAACTGACCGATGCGCTCAAATATCTGTCTGCGGCCAAAATGGGCAAGATCAAGAAAAAGGTGCTGGCCAACCGCTACTTTCTACAGGAAGCACTGACGACCAAAACCGAACTGCAGAAATACGTCTATCTGCTGAAGAAAGACAAAAAGAAAGATAAAAAAGCCAAAACCGACGTAGTCGAAAATGTCGACTCAGCCGACAGTCTGATCGTAGCGGTCATGTCCAACCAAGGTCTGTGCGGCCAGTTCAACGGACAACTGGCAAAAAAGATCATCAAGGACTTCCCTACCGGAGGCCCTGATCTGGTCGTCATCGGCAAGAGAGGCAAAGGCTACTTCGGCCGGTCATCCTTCGCCGACAAACTCTCACTCGTAGAAGTACCTGAAACCGTTTCCATTGAAGACCTCGAAAAGGTCTTTACCAAGATCAAACTTTATAGTCATGTCTATATTTATTACAACATGTACGTGAC
>CAYOQW010000123.1:0-4858 GCA_964406175.1 uncultured Candidatus Saccharibacteria bacterium | reverse complement strand
GTACTTGGAACACGGCCGCAGGTACTGTCGCTGCTCGGTTTTTCACTTGTGCTCAATATCCTGGTAGAGTACCTCCTGCAAAAAGGGAACAAGATCAGGTGGCTGCCGCTGATCATGCTCATCTGGGCCAACCTGCATGGTGGCTATGTCATCGGACTTGTCCTGATAGCACTGGTGTGCCTGGCGGAGTGTTCATCCTGGTTTATCCAGCGTCTCGGCCTGACTAAGTTAGAGGTGGGGGAGCGAACGCCGGCCCAGGTCGTCCGGCCGCTGGTCGAATCGGTTACCCTGTCGATCCTGGCAGTCTGTATCAATCCCTATGGACCCGGGATCCTGTACGAAACGTTCCGTACTGCCCTGGACCCGTATGCCCGATCTCATATCATGGAGTGGCTGCCGGTCGCGATCACCCGGACGACGGGCCTGATGGTCTATATCATGCTGGGGTTCTTCTTTGTCGGCGCACTGGCCCGAAAGGTTACCTTGCCTTTCTTTTCGTATATCCTGCTGCTGCCTATGGTCTATCTGGGACTTTCCAGCTATCGGCACATCCCGCTGCTGGTCCTGACGCTTTTGCCGCTTTTGTACCTGGTCTATGGTCAGGTAGAGCCCGTCACGGAATTCTTTTCCCGGGGCTACCGCAGGGTATTCGCCTGGAAGGGACAATTTCTGCATGTGCTGCTGAATTTCAGTCTGATCATGTGCCTGGGCGGGCTTCTGGGCGTGCGGGCCACAGAATTTGTGGTATACTCACTCTATCAGCATGAGAGGGACCAGGTGGCTGAGGCACCTGCACTGGCTGTGCAGTACCTCGTGGACCATCCGAGGGCCGGCGAGATCTATAATCACTACGGCTGGGGCGGCTATCTGATCAGCAATATGCCTGATACCAGGGTGTTCATCGATGGCCGGATGGCCAGCTGGCAGAGTGGGGATGAACACATTCTGAAGTCCTATTATGCGATAGGTCTCGTGCAGGAAGGCTGGCAGCAGAAACTATCTGACTATGGCGTGACCAGGACCCTCACGACTCCTGATGTACCGTTGGTTGGTGCTCTCGCACTTTTGCCTGACTGGCGCGAAGTATACCGGGATGATATTGCCGTCATTTTTGAAAAAAACCATGAACCCTGAATTCAGTTCTTACATTGCATTGATCGATTACCTCCAGGACAAGGAGCAGCTGCAGGTCCAGAAGGCATTTGACTATGCCATGGCCGCGCATGAAGGACAGCTCAGGAAGAGCGGTGAGCCGTATCATGTACATTTCATCGCCACTTTCGTAGAACTCGCCACCATGCACATGGATGCTGCCTGCCTGATCGCCGGTATCCTCCACGATGTGCCGGAGGATACGAGCAGGACCATCGAGGATGTCCAGGAGACATTCGGGGCCGAAGTGGCACAGCTGGTGAACGGCGTCACCAAACTAGGGCGTGTCCGGCTCCGCAGCAAGGAAGAACAGCAGGCCAATAACCTGCGCAAGATGTTCCTCGCCATGGCGGATGATGTACGGGTCATCATCATCAAACTCTGCGACCGCCTCCACAATATGAAAACTATCGAATACCTGCCCCGTCAGAAGCAGAAGGGTATCGCAGCTGAGACACTGGAGATCTACGCGCCGCTGGCCAACCGGCTCGGCATGGCAGAGATCCGCTGGCAGCTCGAGGACCTGTGTCTGAAGGCGCTCCACCCAAAGGTCTATGAGGAGATCGAACGTCAGGTACAGGAATCACGGGAGCAGCGCGAAGCGACCATACAGACTCTGATCGACAAATTGGAGACAGCGCTGGCTGAAGCCAATATCATGGCCCGGGTCTATGGCCGGCCAAAGCATTTCTACAGCATCTACCGCAATGTGTACGTGGTCGGCAAGGAAAACAGCATCAATGACGTCCTCGATTCACTGGGTATCAGGGTCATCGTCGAAGACATCAAAGACAGCTATCAGGTCCTCGGTCTCGTCCATCGTCTCTGGCGGCCGATCATGGGCAGGTTCAAGGATTATATTGCCATTCCCAAAGCGAACGGGTACCAGTCGCTCCATACTGGAGTGATCTGCGGCAAGGGCTGCAAAATGGAGGTCCAGATCAGGACCGAGGAAATGGATTATTTTTCTGAATATGGACTGGCCGCGCACTGGCGGTACAAGGGCGGGACCGAGGTCTATGACCAGAAGGCCGAAGAGCGCATGAACTGGATCCATCAGCTCCTGGACTGGCAGAAGGAATTCCGTACCGCTCTGGACTTCGTCGAATCCTTGAAGCTCGATCTCTTTGAGGACCAGATCTTCATCTTCACTCCGAGGGGCGATGTGAAGGACCTGCCCAAGGGTTCGACGCCTGTTGATTTTGCCTACAGTGTGCACACGGAGCTGGGTCATCGCTGTATCGGAGCCAAGGTCAATAACCGCATGGTGCCTCTCAGCTATGAGTTGCAGATGGGCGACATCGTCGATATTCTGAAGTCGTCCCAGCCTCATGGACCCAGCCGCGACTGGCTCGATTTCGTAAAGACAAGCGGCGCCAAGGAAAAGATCAGATCGTGGTTCCGGAAGGAACAGTACGAGGACAATATCATATCCGGCAAACACCGGGTGCAGGAGGAACTGCAGAAACTGCATCATCTGAACCTGCTCGAAATGGAGAAGCAGAAGATCGAGGAACTGGCCACAAGCTTCGCCTACAAGACCCCGGATGATCTCTGGGCCGCTGTAGGCTATGGCGCTATCACGCCGTTCCAGATCGTGCGGCGCATCATCGGCAATGACAATGAGCTCCTGCCGGTCAAAGCTCTGATCAAAGCGCCGTCACTGTCGAAAAAATCCAAGCAGCAGCTGGCGGTGCGTGGGGTCAGTGATTTCCTCATTAAGATCGCGCCCTGCTGTCAGCCGCTGCCCGGGGACAAGATCGTCGGCTACATCACCCGCGGCAACGGTATTACGATCCACCGGCTGACCTGCAAGAATATCGTGAACGCCCGCAAGACCGAGCCGGAGCGGGTGACCGCTCTGGAATGGGAAGAAAAGACGACGACTGAACATGAGGTCAATCTGGTGATCGAAGCCCGCGACCGCACCGGCCTCATGCGGGATATCGTCGGGTTCATGGGCGACCGCAAGATATTCATCACCTCGGTCAACTACGAGCAGGACAAGCAGCTGAAGCATGCGCAGATATTCATCTCGATCCACGTGAATTCCATGGCGCAGCTTAGCACTCTCATCCATGCGCTGGAAAGCATGTCCGGCGTGTACTCTGTGCAGCGGGTCCTGGCCCGGCCGTCATAATATCCACCTACAGAAGAAAGCAGGCTCTGCATGTCCAAGGGAGCTCAGTCATTTCAGCTTGTTTCCAAGTTCAGTCCGACCGGCGATCAGCCTCAGGCGATCGAGAAGCTCAGTCAGGGGCTGGCGGCCGGTCATAAATTCCAGACGCTGCTGGGGGTCACGGGCAGCGGCAAGACGTTCACCATGGCCAAGATCATCGAGCAGACCCAGCGGCCGGCTCTCATCCTCGCACACAACAAAACCTTGGCGGCGCAGCTGTTCGCTGAGTTCCGCGATTTCTTTCCGAACAACAAGGTAGAGTATTTCGTCAGCTACTATGATTACTACCAGCCGGAAGCGTATATCCCGACCACGGACACCTATATCGAAAAAGACGCCACCATCAATGAAGAGATCGACCGTCTCCGGCACTCTGCCACCATGTCGGTACTGAGCCGCAGGGACACTATCATTGTCTCTTCAGTCTCCTGTATCTATGGACTTGGCTCTCCGGAGGAATATCACAAGATCGTGCTCCATCTGGAAAAAGGCGCCCGGATCGACCGAAGGACCATGCTGCTGCGGCTCAATGATATGCAGTATATGCGAAATGATATTGATTTCAGCCGCGGCAAATATCGAGTACGGGGCGATGTCGTCGATATCTATCCTTCATCCGGGGAGATCGCGGTCCGGGTGGAACTGTTCGGCGATGATATCGAGAGGATCCGTACTTTTGACCCTCTTACCGGGGAATCACTGCAGGACCACGAGGAAATGGACATCTATCCCGCTACACATTTCGTGGCGGTCGGGGACCGCCTGCAGGAAGCAATACTTAGGATTCGCGCAGAGCTGACCGGGCAGCTGCAGGTCATGAAGGACGAGGGGCATGATCTCGAGGCTCAGCGGCTCGAACAGCGGACTAATTTCGACATCGAGATGCTCGAACAGACCGGCTACTGCAACGGGGTCGAGAACTACTCCCGGCACTTCGACGGCCGCCCGGCAGGGGATCCGCCCTTTGTTCTGCTCGACTATTTCCCAAAAGACTACCTCATGTTCATCGATGAGTCCCATATGACCCTGCCCCAGGTAGGCGCTATGTATATGGGAGATCGTTCGCGGAAGGACAATCTGATCCGGTACGGGTTCCGTATGCCGTCGGCCAGGGATAACCGTCCGTTGAAATTTGATGAGTTCCTCGCCCGCGTCCCTCAGCTGGTTTTCGTATCTGCCACACCGTCTGCTTTCGAGTATCAGCACAGCGTCCAGGTGGCAGAGCAGCTGGTCCGGCCGACAGGGCTGATCGACCCCGAGGTGGAAGTCCGGCCGGTCGGCACTCAAGTCAAGGACCTGCTTGGCGAGATCCGCAAACGGACAGCGCAGGGCCAGCGCGTGCTGGTCACCACACTGACCAAGAAGATGTCAGAAGATCTCGCTGACTACCTGCTCGGTGCGGGTGTGAAGACGACCTATCTGCATTCGGATGTGAAGACGCTCGACCGTATCGATATCCTCAGGGACCTCCGTCTCGGTGTCTATGACGTGATCGTGGGTATCAATCTGCTCCGCGAAGGACTTGAT
>CAYOQW010000122.1:0-4920 GCA_964406175.1 uncultured Candidatus Saccharibacteria bacterium | reverse complement strand
GAACAAGACAAAGTATTCTTCCCGTTTGTCCCTCATCCAGGCCACCCGTGCCGCCTTCATCTTCAGTTTGTTCAGTATCGTGGGACCCATTTTTTTGTCCGACCATTTCGCTTCCATGAATGCGATCTTCCGTTCGTGGGCGTTCAATCCCACGCCGTCGATCTCGACGTCGCTGTCCCAGTACCTGCCTGCCTTTTCAAAAGCAAATAGCCGGTCCGACAGGTCCCACAGGGTCCGCCGGGCTATCTGCTCGTAGGCGATCGACTCCAGAACATGGCTTTGGGCCCGGAATTTCTTTTGGACCTGCTTCAGATTGCCTATGGCGAGGTCGCTGGAAAAGGCGTAGATATACTGGAACCAGAAGCGGACGAAATTCTCCCGCAGGACAAAGATCCCTTTTTTGGACTTGTGCGGCTTGTCCTCAGTGACCGGCACCTCGCGTTCGACGAACTGCAGTCCCTCCAGTGTCCGCAAATACTTGCTCACGAGAGTGACCGTGAAACCGCCGTCATTGGCGATCTCGCTGATCCTCGTCTTGCCGCCGGCTATGGCTTTCAGGATGGCGAAATAAGTGTTGGGCGTACGAAGTTCCTGCCGCAGCATCATGTTGACTTCATTGGCATACAGGCCGTTCTTGTCCAGGCACAAGGCGGTGGCAGCCGCTTCGACGGTCTCAAACTCAGAAAAAGCCTGCAGGTAAGCCGGCATCCCGCCGGTGATCGAATAGTAGGTGAGGAAGTCCGCAAACTGCCGTTTCGGGAAAAAATCCTGACTGCTGAGCACATCCATGGGTTCGACCAGGAACCGTGCCGTCATCCGGCCGTAGAGCGGTGCCCTGGAGCCCATCTCGGACTCCATCATGGCGATGCTCGAACCGCAGAGGATCAGGCAGACGCGGCTCTGCTTCAGGTACTGGTCCCACCCCTTCTGGAACAGACTGCTCGTCTCCCGGGCACTCTCCACGAGGTACGGATACTCATCGATGGCGACGATGAACTGCCGGTCGTGCGACTTCTGCTCCAGATACTGGAACGCCTGCAGCCAGTCAGCAAAACCGTTTTGCCGGACGATGAGATCGTCAAAGAAATCACCTACCACCCGCCCGAATTCGAGCAATTGCTCATGGTGCGTCCTCTTGTCGGCGAGATAGTAGATGCCACTGTTCTTCCGGAGGAACTGCCGGATGAGCTCGGTCTTGCCGACCCGCCGCTTGCCGTATACCACCGCCAGCTGTGCAGATCCGCTATCCCAGAGCCTTTGCAGCCGGTCCAGCTCAACCGTCCGGTTGATGAATCCCATGGCCCCACCTCAATCCGAATGAATTAACTATACTCGTGAGTATTATACTCGTGAGTATTACTGATTTGCAAGTAAGAATCCTCTTTTCAAATCACTATTTTATGCCAAATTAGGTGACCGCAGTCACCTAATTAACCTCAATCAGATGCGACTGGCCGCTAGAGTCAATTCTCCACCCTCTCCCCGCTTTCAGCGAGGCTCGCCAAAGGCGGCCTGCCTCCCCCGTCAAAGGGGGAGGAGCTATCTCCTGACGGTTTCCCCTTCATCGAGGTTGCACCATCAGGTATTCCATCCAATTGTTCCTGTCGATGATCTTTACCTCTGCACCATATCTATCCGTGAACGCTCCGCGGCTGCGGATACCTTCTCCTGCGTTCCATTTCACTTCCAGGGCTTCCAGGGTGTCGTCTTTTTGAATGACGAGATCCACTTCGCTGCCGGCGTAGGTACGCCAAAAATACATATTCTGACGCCGGGAGAGAGAAATATTGGCTTTCATGAATTCGCTGACGATGAAATTCTCCCAGAGAGCCCCTTTGTCAGTCCGGCTGTGGACAGGTGTGAAATTACCCATGGAGGCATTGCGAATACCGGTGTCCCAGAAATAGATCTTGCTCTTTTTGGACAGCTCTTTACGCTGATTGCGACTGAACGCCTGCAAACGATAGACCACAAAAGTATCCTCGAGGATGCCGATGTATCGTTCTACGGTCTCCCGGCTCACGGAGAGCTGGGTCGAAAGCTCACTCGTAGATACTTCTGAGCCGACCTGAAAGGCCAGCAAGGCGAGTAATTTCTGCAGTTTCTGTTTTGATCCTACGAGATCCATGGCATACACATCTTTAAACAGGTAATCATTGTAGAGAGAGGTCAAAAGCCGCTCCGGCTGATCGGAGAGGACGACCTCGGGATACCCGCCATAGACGAGGAAGCGATCCAGATGTGCATGGATGGTGTCCTGAAAGGTCTCGAGGTCGATGAGCGGCGAGAACCAGGGCTCGTTTTGGATCACTTCCGAGATCAGAAGCGGCGTGAGATAGTACTTCTCATTTCGCCCGGTCAGTGCTTCTGCGGTCTTGTCGAGAATATTGAGTCCGGCAGACCCCAGCAGGATGCATTTGAGGTCGATGTCTTTATCGTACCAGCCCTTGACCATTCGCGACACCTCGGGCAGACGCTGAGCCTCATCCAGGATGACGGTCCCCCTGCCTCCCAGATACGACCTGACCGCCTCGGGTACCAGATCGCCGGCAGATAGTATCCGATCACGGTCATTTTTGACATCCAGATTCAGATACAGTGCGTCCGTGTCGTCGAACATCTGCCTGACCAGCGTGGTCTTGCCTACCTGCCGGGCACCCAGCAGTATCAGGACCTTATGATTGGACCTTGAGCTCTCGATATCGTGTTGAAGCAGTCTCTTGATGAGTTTCATAGTATACAATTTTATAGCTAAATTTGCATACTCAATATAGCAATTTTACAGCTAAAAATCAAGTGGCCTCCCGACTGACCCATACACCTCTTCATACCCCTCTACCATCTCCTCCCAGCTGAACGAGAGCTTTTTCTCGATATGGTCGAATTTCCCCATAAGTGCCTTTTCCAGAGCCTGCTTCAGGCCGGCCCGGTCGCCGGAGGCGAACAGGTTGACCTGGCCGAAAACGTGGTCGCGAAGAGCTCCGCCGTCGCTGCAGACCAGTGGTTTGCCCAGCATACAGGCTTCGATGGCCGAAAGTCCGAACCCTTCGGTCCGGGACGGCACGACGATACAGTCAGACGAAGCCACGAGCCGCATCAGGTCCTCCCGCGGCAGCGAAGCCATCAGCCGCACCTGCCGGGGGAAGTCGAGCTGGAGATCCACTAACAGTTGAAAAAGATGGTCATGAGCTTTTTCGGCAACCACGATCCCCAGCTGCATGGTCGGATGCACCGGCAGCAGCTCACGGGCCACGGCGACCAGGAGATCAAGTCCTTTGGAGATGCCCAGCCGACCGAAATAGAGAAACACTGATGAACCAGGGTCAAACCCGTGCCCCGCCAGCACCGTGTCGCGTTGAAGGGACGGGACTGAGATATCGTCTACGCCGTTCTGGACGACCGTCACGTTGTCCTTCGGGATCCCGGCAGAGACGAGCGAACGGGCCGTATAGTCAGACACCGCCACATACCGGTCAAAAGGGAACCGGAGCACCAGTTTTTCCAGTAGATAGTGCAGCCGGCCGGAGACGAAGCTCATCCCGTCCCACCAGCCCTTGCCCAGGACCTCGTGGACGGTCAGGACGACCTTCTTGTGGGTCAGCCGGGCATAGAGCCAGGCAGGCAAGGCAGAGGCGTAGGTGGCGGTCTGGATGACCGTAGCTGCTGACTTTTGAAAAAGGAGGAAAAAGAACGCATGAAAAAGAAAAAGGTACCGGTTCTGGCAAAGCCGCCGCACCTGTACCCCGTTGATCGTCTCTGACGTTGGTGAACCCTGCACGCCGGTCGTCACAACTTCGACCGAGTGGCCAGCTGAGACGAGCCCCTCGGCCAGCCGCTGATACACCAGCTCGGCACCGCCGAGGCGGGGATAGTAGTTGTCGACGACCATCAAGATACTGTGACTCACTTCCCGCTCCGCTCATCAGAAAAGCGTTCCAGGGCGTCCCGCCTGACCATACGGGTCAGCTTGGCTTCCATGTCCTCGACGATCATCATGAGTCTGCCAAATCCATAGAACAGGATGAGAAAGAAAAAGACGAACAGGGCATTGGCCCCGGTCTCAAACCCGATCGTCCGGGCGAACAGCGTCACCTCGCCTGGGTTGAACCCGAGGTAGGCGACCGCTCCCCACACGAGGACCCAGAACGCCAGCTCCTTGGCCGTACGTTTGTGCCGCTGATAGTTCGACACCATCCGCATCAGCATGAACAGACAAAACAGCGGGATCAGAAGACGGTAGAGCATATTTTCTTCTTAAAAAATGGTTGGATGATCCCTCCCCCTTTGACGGGGGAGGCTAGGAGAGGGTGACGTTTGAAACAACCCGTTAACCCGCCAACTCGTTAACCCGTTAACTCCCAACGTTCATCTCATCAATGACCTGATCAGCAATCTGAACACCGTCTCCACCCCATTGGCAAAATTCTGCCCTTTGGCTTTGGAATATCCTGAATACGACACTGAGATAGGCACTTCGACGTAATTCAAATGGTTCAATTTGATCTTGCTGAACATCTCAGATGCGAACTCATAGCCGCTAGTCTCGATGGTCATGCAGCTCAGAGCTTTCGGGCCTAGTGC
This sequence comes from uncultured Candidatus Saccharibacteria bacterium, assembly GCA_964406175.1. GTDB lineage: Bacteria > Patescibacteriota > CG2-30-54-11 > CG2-30-54-11 > CG2-30-54-11 > CG2-30-54-11. Next base: position 339 of record CAYOQW010000122.1, on the reverse strand, counting down.
CCGGAAGCCGCTTTGACTGTCACTGACCCAGAGCCCAGAAAGCACAAAAGTCATGACATTGGCGATGTGGTTATAGACCCGTTTGAGCAGCGGGATATGACTGGTCCCGCGGAATCGTGAGCCGATGACGACGTCGGCAGAGCCCTCAACGAGGGGTGCGAACAGAGTTTCCACGTCAGCGACGTGGTGCTGGCCGTCACCGTCCATGATCACGACCATCTGGGCTCCCAGCTGACGGGCCGCCTCCAGCCCGGTCTCCGTGGCTGCCCCGGCTCCCCGGTTGATGGCATGGCGGACTACCCGGGCCCCGTTCTGCCGGGCCTGGGCTGCAGTATCATC
>CAYOQW010000121.1:0-4930 GCA_964406175.1 uncultured Candidatus Saccharibacteria bacterium | reverse complement strand
CTGTACGTACGCCCGATATGCTTTCAGGTCTGGAGTATACACACCATTGCACCCACCTGGCCAGGCACCCTTTTTGGCCTCGACGACCCAGGCATTGCGGACCACGGTCAGCTCTGGATGCTGCATGATGACCTCGTGAGGCATGATCTTCTCGACGGTGACGACGACCGGCCCCTTGGTGGCTTCACTTAAAAGTTTTTCATCGAAGACCCTGCCAAGATACCTCTTTTTCGGGTATTGGACAAAGCCCATTTCATCAGCGGTCGCCGCATGGATGAACGTGATGTCCGGCTGCAGCGGAGGTATCTGGAGAAACAACTGGCCTTTGGTAGCACCTGCCATCTTGGCTGCGCTTTTCAAGTCCCTGACCCTCGTCACTTCACCGTCAGGGCTCACCACGACGAGATGAATGGACGGATTGAGCAGAGGGATAACAGAACCGACGCCGCCCTGCCAGAGCGTGAACGGCTGCCCCCAGGCCGCTGCATGCAATCCTGCCTGCCACAGACACTCATCGCATTCCCAGACCTCAAGTGTCCCCTGTTCGCAGGCAGAACGAAAATTCGGTGCTATTCCGGACACTTCTTCAAAAGCCACCCCGGCCGTGACGACCCGGCTCACGCACCCGGCCCCGATGAGCAGGTCGGTCGCGAGCCCGGACGTCGGACCTGAAATGATCGTCAGGTCTTTCTTATGCGTTCTGATGATCTCCCGCACCGCCTCCATGGGAGGGTTCTGATAGGAAAATTCACCAAGTCCGACGGTCATCCCGTCCTTGATCCAGGAGACCGCTTTTTTGATCGAAATGACTTTTGAACTCGCAGGCATAACTTGTTTCATTGATTCTTTGATTATTTGATCTCCTGTTTCTTTGAATCCTTGATGCATGGGCGATATTTTGTTCCATATTCTATCAGACCAGATGGTCCCTGAACATACACTTTTCTCGTCACCGCTTCTACCCGCAGGCCACTTGCCAGCGCTGAACGCTCGACGTCAACGATCTGAGCCGAGACCCGAGCCCCATCGTCCAGCCGTATGAGACCAATGATGTAGGGCCGGTTCTTTTGAAACTCTTCCGGAGGGTCCGAGATATCAGTCCAGGTCTCTATTGTACCGGTCGTGCTGGCCGGAGCGGTCATAAGCGACTCGCTGCCGCAGCGGGGACAGACCGAGCGTTCATGGATGAATGTCTCGCCACACTTCGTACAGTGGCTGGAAACTGGTGTGACATGCTCGCTCTGGCGACGCCAGGTATCAGGAACGTTATTTCGCATGGTTATCCTCTCTTTTCTAAGGTGCTGAAGACCGTGACCGCGCACTGGCTGCCGTTACCCCCCACGGCATGGGCAAGACCGACCTGCGCGTTCTTGACCTGCCGCTCGCCAGCAGTCCCCAGGAGCTGAGAAGCGATCTCCGCGGCCTGTCGTACTCCGGTCGCCCCGGGAGCGTGGCCACACGCCTTGAGCCCACCTGAAGGATTGATCGGCAGGACACCCGTCAGTGCAGTCCGTCCCTTGCGCACCCAGGTCCTGGCCTGTCCCGGCTCAGCAAGCCCCAGGTCTTCAAGAGCCATCATCTCAGCGATACTGTAGATATCATGGACTTCGGCGACATCGACATCAGCAGGCTCAATGCCCGCCATATCGTAGGCAGCCTCGGCTGCCTCCCAGGTGGCGACCAGGCCGGTCAGGTCGCTGCGGTCAGCGAGGGAGCCCAGGTCACGCCCCTCTCCCAATCCGATGATGCTCACCGGCGAAGACTTCTTCCCTGGCTTTTCAAGGATCAAAGCTGAAGCACCATCGCAGATCGACGCAGCATCCAGGGCCCGAAGCGGGCTGGCTGTCTCCTGGCTGTCTGAGATCTGTTCGACGGTCAGGGGAAAAGGGAACTGAGCGAGCGGATTGTGCACGGCATTGGCGTGGTTCTTCACACTGATGAGCGCCAGATCCCGGAGCGTGACGCTGTGTTTTTCCATGTACATCCGGGCCATGAGCGCATAGTCCGACGCGAGGGTCTGACCTTGGTAGACAGCCTCAGGGCTCAGGAGCGACGAAAGTGATGACTGTACCTGGGACGCCAGCAGGTCACCCATTTTTTCAACCCCCAGGACCAGAACGCGTTTCGCCACCCCGCTTTCCACCAGCCGGGCAGCGCGCTGGACCGCGAAACCGCCGGCAGCATCGGAGCCGGTCACCTCAAAGATCCGGCCGCGGAACCCCAGTACATCATAGGCAAGAGGAATGAGCGTATGGATGCCCAGAGCACGCTCTGCAAAGCAGTTCGACAGGACAAGGGTGTCAATATCAGCAAGACCGCCCTCAAACCCCTTGAGGACATTTGCGACGGCCTGGTGCATGAGTTCTTCGATGCCCAGTTTCCAGTGCTCTCCGTATCTGACACCGCCCGTGGCGGCAACTCTGACATCCATGGCCTGTCTCCCTTGCTGATAGTGGAATTACGGTTTGATCTCATCATTTGACGTGAGGAACTTCATGCGTTTCAGATCATCACTGATCGTCTGCAGATGCCGTACTTCGGAGTTGGCGTAGATAAGTTTTTCCAGGACCGCATGGACCTCATGCGGACCAGGAACGCCAAAAAGTACATGCGGACTGCGGGCCCTGGGGACGCCGATGCTCGTGCCAAGCGCGCCGCCGACCGCCACCGGTCCTGCCTGTCCTCCTACCCCGACCATGGCCATATCTGACCCAAGCCCAAAGCCTGAGAGCGAGATCGGGATGAGCGTGCCGAAATTGAACAGGCGCCCGACCAGGGACTGGTCGATAGCAAGGTCGCTCAGTCGGCTGAGGAGCAGATCGCGCTGCTGGAGATGGAGGAGATCGACGTGCATGACGAGACGGAGGTTCGTAATGATGAAATAATGCGACCGGCGGTAGATTTCGGTCACGAGCATCCCCCCCAGGCACAGCACTGCCCCGAACAGCGGGATCCAGGTGAGCGCCCCGGTCGCGATGCCCGCGACCGTACTGATGCCGACGATACCCAGGAACACCAGGATCCAGCCGCCGTTGACCTTGGCGAGCGACACGGCCGCGCTTAGAGGCAAAAGCATATACCACCACGCCGTCACAAGCAGGAGACTATCCCGGACCGGCTGCGAAAGCAGATCTGACCCTATCCGGAATGTGCTCTGACTGGCCATGAGCGTATTGATGATCTCCACGGGCAGGTCGACATGCGAAGCAGGGAACAGGGACACGATCGCCTCCTTGAACACGACCATAGCGATGCTGACCACGATCGCGATCACCCAGACCGCATAGGTGCGATAAAAAGCGAACGGGTGGGGATGAATGATCTCCACCAGCTGCTCGCCCGGTAACAGTTCGAAGTGTTTCGGCAGCGTCTGGTTATTCATCCCAGTATTCCTGTATGGCGGATATATTGTCCATAGGACAGATACTGCTTGTGGTCAATGTAGTCACGCACTGACGGAGCGAGTTCTCGGCGCTTCTTCAGCTGTGGTGTAGTGACCCAGCTGAACGCATCGCTCCCGGCGCCTGAGCCATACGATGCCACCAGGATCCGTTCGCCGGACCCGGCGGTATCGAGCGTGGACGCAAAACCAAGAAGCGAAGCGCCAGAATAGGTATTGCCGACGACCGGCACTATATATCCGGCCTCCATCTGTTTCATGGTGAAACCGAGCTTCTTGCCGATCGCCAGGGGGAATTTGCCGTTGGGCGTGTGGAACACCGCCCGATCGAAGTCAGCAGCTTTCAAATCCAGCTTCTCTAAAAGCATACCTACCGACAGTGCGATCTGGGTCTCATAGCTCGGCTTGCCGGAGAACCGTTCCCGGTGCACCGGGAACTCTTCCTTCTGACGGCGCCAGAAATCAGGCGTGTCTGACGAGGACGAACAGGTATGCTCGAGCTTTGCCACGATCTTCTTTTCGTCGCGCCCGATGAGGAATGCAGCTCCGCCGGCAGCAGCGCTGTATTCAAGTGCATCGCCCGGACGGCCCTGGGCAGTATCAATGCCGATAGCCAGTCCACAGTCGATCATCCCGGCTTCGACCTCAGCGATCAGCATCTGCATGGTCGCCGTACCTGCCTTGCAGGCGAATTCCACGTCCGCCGCCATATATTTGTGACCAACGCCCAGAGCATCACCGACCATGGTAGCGTTCGGTTTGACCGCATACACCTTGGATTCTGATCCGCTGTACACTGCCCCTATCTCGGTCGGGTCGATCCCGGCACGCATCAGCGCATTACGGCTGGCTTCGATGGCCATGGTCGCACTGTCCTCGTCCAGCCCAGGTACTGACTTCTCCTGAATACGCAGACCCTCGATGATCCTCCGCGGGTCCTGCCCCCAGATCGCCGCGATCTCCTCTGCCTTGATCCGATATTTCGGTATATACGCCCCGTAGCCGATGATGCCGACCATGAAAACCTCGTATGCGTTAACGGGTTAACGGGTTGACGGGTTCTCAGGTTGAACACGTTAACTCGTTAACTCGCGAACTCGTTAACTCGATCCTGTCAGCTTCTGATCCATCCCTTCAGACGTAAACGATACCTGTGAAAAAATCACCCGCTCCAGTTCGTAGATCCCTGCCCGCTTCAGCTCTTCCCCGGGCACATTGATGAACTCCGGGTAGCGCACCGCTCCGTCGTCGAAGCGACGGTCAAGCGATACGAGCTCCCGGTGCAGGACGCGCTTGTCGGCATAGAACACGATCTTTTCTTCCCAGGTGGACGGGCGCTCTTCCGGGTCGATCACCTTGGCATAGTCATGGCGTTCGACGACCAGGGCGAGCGCTTCGCTGTACCCGAGCTCGCGCAGCTCTGCTCCGGCAGCCTGGGCGTGGTTGAGCCCAGAGTACTTGGAATCCAGCCGCCGCCACTCCTCGAAGTCATCCATGGTCGGCGGTTCTTCGAAATACCGGAGATTGACC
>CAYOQW010000120.1:0-4938 GCA_964406175.1 uncultured Candidatus Saccharibacteria bacterium | reverse complement strand
ACCTCTTCCTCCACCGGCTCCTCAGCGGCAGCAAGAACTTCGGCTTCGGCGATCGGCTGTTCCTCCTCGTCAACGATCTCATCCGGTATATGTTCTTCAATGGCTGCGTCAGCCTCGTCGCTGGTCTGCACTGCCGTCCCGTCTGCATTCAATTCCTCACCGGACTCATCAATAGTTTCAGTCGCTTCTGCCTCAGCAACTACCTGAGCCTCCACGGCTACATTCTCCTCGTCCTCAACTGCCTGCTGTGCCTCTGTTTCACTGGCCTCCAGCGTGTCGATCTCTTCGAGGGTATCCAGATCTTCTACGACCTCGACCGTTTCTTCTTCGATCTGTTCGGCTGCTTCATCCGTTACTTCTTCCTCATCTTCTATGTTTTCCGGTTCCGATTCCTCCTCCGTCAAAAGCTCATCTGACTGTTCGTCTTCAAATATCGCTGCTAATTCATCAGGCAGCGGCTCGACCTGTTCCTGCTGTTCGAGAGCAACCCGGTCCGCTTCAGCCTGATCAGCTTCTGCTTGCTCCTCCTCGGCGGCTCTCTCAGCTTCCAATGCCTGATCAAGCACCTTTTGCTCCTCAACTGCCTGCAGCTGTGCAGCCTCATCCGCCAATGCTGACTCTGACTCCTTCACAGCCTGAGCATCCGCCTCAGCCTGTATGGCAGCTTGGGCTTCTGCTTCGGCCTGTGCTGCCTCCTGGGTCTGCTTCTCAGCTTCGGCAGCATCCTCAGCCACTCTCTCTGCTTCAGCCTGGTCAAGTGCAACGGCTTCTGCTTCTGCTTCTGCTTCTGCTTCTGCTTCTGCTTCTGCTTCTGCAGCCTGTTCTTCGACCTGTCTGGCCGCCTCTTCTGCCTCTTGGCTCTCTAATGCCAGGGCCTCAGACTCTGTGTTCACGGCTTGCCGGGCCTCTTCTTCCTGCTGCATCGCTGACTGCTCCTGTTCGACTTGCTCAGCCTCAGCCTGTTCCAGCTGCGCCTGGTCGATCGCCGCCTGCTCTATGGTCTTCTGAAGCAGTGCTGCTTCTCCCTGTTCCTGCTGCTGTTGCTGGTCAGCCAGACGGATAGATTCATCCTGTTCAGCTGTTTCGGCCTCGGTACGAGCCTCTTCCTCCGCTGTCTTCTGCAATTCCAACTCCGCAGCCGCTTGTTCCTCGGCCTTGGCTTGTTCATTCGCTGTTGACTGTTCCTCAGCCAAAAGCTGTTCTTCGGCTTCGCGCTTCTCGATCTCTTCTTGCTCCTGTGCTTGAGCTGCCTGCAGCTTCTCGGCTTCAGTTTCCGCTGCTGCTTCAGCTGCTGTCTGTTCCTGCTGCAGCGCGATCTCATCCTGGTCAGCTGCTTTTGCCAGTTCTTCTGCCTGTAACTGTTCTGCTACGGCCTCTGCAGCATCCGCCTCTGCCTGCTGGACCACGATGGCTTCAGCCTCACTCGCCGCCAGGTCTGCTTCTGCCTGAGCAGCCAGCTCGGCTTCCTGTGTCGCTGTCTGTTCTTCCTCATCAGCTATCTTCTGCTTTTCCAGCTGCTCAGCCTGAGCATCCTGCTCCTGCTGATCTGCCTCAGCCTGGGCGACAGCATCGTCCTGCTCCTTTGTCTGAGCATCCTTCTGTTCCTGTTCAGCTCGCACGATATCCTCTGCCTGTTCCTGTTGTTCCTGCTCAGCGTTTGACAGACGCGCAGCTTCTGCTTCATCTTCCACCTGCTTGTCTGAAATGCGCTGAGCCTCTGCGGACTCTTCGGCCTGAGTCCGTTCCACGGCAGACTGCCGCTCGATCTCCTCCTGCGCGATCGCCGCCTCCTGTTCTGCCTGCTGCTGTTGTTCGGCCTCGGTCTGCACCTGCGACTGCGCTTCCTCCTCAGCTTTCGCCGCTGCAGTATTCTCCTCTTCCTCAAGCTTCTGTTCTTCTTGCTGGGCAGTCTTCAATGCTTCTTCTGAAAGCAGGACTTCTGCTTGTTCCTGTTCTGCCTGTTGTTGCTGCTCAGCCTCGGTCTGCACCCGCAGCTGTTCTTCCTCAAGGCTTTTTTCCTCTTCCTGTGCTTCCGCGACCTGAACCTCCTGAGCAGCCGCTTCGGCTGCCTGAAGTTCATCCTGCTCGCGCAGGGCTTCTTCAGTCTCCAATATGGTCTGCGCTGCTTCTGCCTCGGCTAGTACCTGTGCAGCCTTTTCATCTTCCACTACCGCTGCATCAAGTGAGCTCTGATCCTCTTCGGCCGCCCGCAGGGCATCCTCACTCTGTGCGGGCTCGACCTCTGTGGTTGTTTCTTCAGCCAGCGCCGCTTCTTCTGCCAGACTGGTTTCCTCAGTCTGCTGGGCCAGCAGGTCTTCTTCTTCAGCTATCTCAAGCGACTCAACTGGTCCTTCCAGCTCCATAGCCAAAGGTTCCTCGATCTCTTCCGTCAGTGAACCAGATCCTGTTATCGACTCTTCCAAATCGTCTGCTGGCTCTTCCCCGGCTTCCTCGAGGGCCTGAACTTCCTCCATAAGCCGCTGAAGTTCGGCGGCCTCTTCATCCTCGTCGGGAAGTTCTAGAGCCTCGACTCCTCCCGCATCCGCTACCACATCACTCCATTCCCGGGCGAATTTGTGCAGCATGGCCTCCTGCTGTTCTGTCACGAAAGAAGCCATTTCCGAGCCGCTCTGACGCCATTCAGGGGATGCGTCCGCATCCTTGCGCAGCTCTGCATCGATGGTCTGATAGTATTGTTCGCCGCTTTTGATGCCGACGAGAAATGTCTGCAGTTTGTTCCAGTTCTCCCGCTCTGACAGGTGACTGACCCAGTACACCATCTGCGGTTTCACCTCGCGGTTCAAAAAGCCCTCGATCTGATTGGACCCGGATGCATACGCGCGGTGATCAAATTTTTCACATCCCAGAGAGGTGATGAGGCTCTTTTCATAAAACACAAAGTCACGTTCCACCTGCGAGCGCAAAGCCGAAACATTTCGCTGCAGGGAAACTTCATCGATCTCGTCACCCGAGGCAGACGCTCTGATATGCCCAATCCCCTGCGCTACCGCGAGCGCACCAGCCGTACCCTTGGCCGCCAGCTCGACAGCGGTCCCAGCCCCGGTCTGATCATAGATCGACGCTTCTTCGACTTCGGCGGGTTGTTCTCCTCCCCCTCCTCCGCCAGCCATGCCAACCTGCTCGGGCGCGCTGCCTTCTGCCACCATCTCAGCCTGATGAGCCTCTATGTCCTCGTCGCCAGCATGTTCACCTTCCAGGGCCGCGTCGGTCTCCTCAATCTGGTCCATCATGGCAAGCATGGAATCGGTCTGCGCATCTCCCCACGAACCCCGCAGATCCTCAACTCTCTGGCGCCAATCGACCTCCATGCCCTTCCACATCTTGCCGACTTGATGCCAGAATGCCTGATACCGTTCCCAGACATGAGCTTCAATCCTTCTGGACACCTCGAACTGAATACTCTGCTCGATATATTTCGGCACGCTCTGCCCTGAAAAATCGGCCTCCAGCTGAGCATACATCTGCATCGAGGCAAGCTCGATCTGACGATATCCGCTCACGACCTCCGTCTGGACCTCACCCCACAAGCCATAGAGATCCTGCACCCTGTGCATGATGTCGAAACTATCAAATTCCGTATGTGTCTTTTCCCAGGGCTTAGTGACGATGCGTTCGTTCACCAGGCTCGGAATGGTATGCATGCTCTCTTCGATGGATACCAGCTCTGTCGTCCTGCTCTCCATGATCCCGGCCAAGCGTTCTTCAAAAGCATCGAACTGGCTGTCTACCTCAAGTTCTGTTTCGTAGACCCTGTTCTCGATCTGCCGTTCCAGTGTGCTGTCATCCTCACCGATGAGCTCCTGACTTTCAGCGATATACTCCTCGACCTTGTCGAGCTCCTGCTTTTTCCAGGACTTGGTCAGACCCTTCGACACATTGATCTCCCCCAGAAGTTCTTTTTTCCGGTCCTCGAGCAGCTTTAGACGGTTCCGGCCGGCGGCAAAACCGTTGCGGGCCACTTCCTCATACTGCTTGCGGGCGCGGGCTTCTTCCAGATCCTGCTTGATCTTGTTCTCCTTGCCTTCGGCCTCGTCTTCAGAATCTTTTTTTATCTTTTCCTGGGTCTTTTTTTCCTCGCGTTCAAGAGATGTCTGCTTTTCTGACTTGGCAGCATCTCCCTGATCAAGCCCCATTCCCTCTTCCCGTTCACCTGGCATAGGAGTAGCGAGTCTATAGGCTAAGTACTATCCGTATATTCTACCATTAAAACCCTGATCCTGACCAGCAAAAAGGACAGGCGACCGCCTGTCCTTTTTGCAAAAAAGCTTCGAGAGCCTACTTTTTGTAAACGACCTGGAAAATACTGCCGGAATACTGGTCTGCTATGAACAAGATACCCTGCCCGCCGACCACGATATCAACCGGTTTGCCCCAGTGCCGATCACCTACCAGCCAGCCGGTGATGAAATCCTCGATCTTGATCTCATCGGCCCGCGGGTCGAACATCACGACCTTGTATCCTTCATTGGACTGTCGATCATCATATGGTCCGGACAGAACAAGCAGAAATTTACCCTGCATGAAGGTAGGAAAGCTCGGATCGTCAATGTATTCCATGCCTGCGGGGCCACTTAGTGCAGGTAATTCGGCCCGCGGTGATACAAATTCTGAACACAGGGTTTCATCCGAAACTACTGGAGTATCTGCACCCACAGGAATGCTTTCAGTACTGGCCGCAGGCTGTTCGGAAGACCCCGCATCTGCTGCCTGACCGGCCGTAGCTACTGGTAAAGTCACCGGCACAACAGGAACGGTCGTCGTTTTCTCGTCAGGGTAAAGGAATTCTCTATCAGCAAGGCTGGCGCCATAGCAGGTCGGCCACCCATATGCCTTGCCTTCTTCTATCAGATCGATCTCGTCCGCGACGGGACCAGTTTTACGCTGGGTTCTGCTGCCCTCACCGGCCCACAGGCCGCC
>CAYOQW010000119.1:0-4947 GCA_964406175.1 uncultured Candidatus Saccharibacteria bacterium | reverse complement strand
AAGCCGGACTCGCCTGCCTCGGGGAGGACCAGACCCAGGCCCTCCAGGACCTGGAAGACTACAAGGCCAAGGCTGACGTCGTGTTCGAGGGATTGAACGCCATCCCCGGTATCACCTGCGTCCGGCCTGCTGGTGCGTTCTACGCCTTCCCCAATGTCACGGAAGCCTGCAAGAAGCTCGGCCTCGCAGGCGGCGAAGGTATGCGTAAATACCTCCTCACCTACGACCAGGTGAACAAAAAGGGGGTCGCGGTGCTTTCCCGCATCCATTTTGGCAGTAAGCGCCCGGACGAAACCTCGGAATACATCCGCATCGCCTTTCCCGGCACCATCGAGAACGTCAGGGAGGGCATCGCCCGCATCGCAGAAGCCCTGACCCGCTAGGACGCTACGTTGAGAGACAGTTTTTGAGAAGACCGCCCAGGTGCGGTCTTCTTGTTGACTGTCGCCATACATTGCATGTTTGATGAAATAGAGGATAATAGAGGACCGACACCTATGCGACTTCAACTCAAACCAAGTGGTGCCCATGCCACGGATACCGTCCCCCATCAAGAGAGAACGGCCAGCGCAGCTATCTGAGCAAGACCTTTGCCTCAGCTTTGACATACTGCCCTTTGAAGATGGTTTGGATGATCCGACCGCTCAGCAGGAGAGGAGTACCCGGAACCACACGACCAGAATGTACCGTTCCTCCACATCACCTCACGCTACGATCAAAATGACACTCTCCTGAGCCGTCTGGTGACCGAACAGAACTGGGTGGTAGAGAAATGAGATCTGACCATAAGAGATCCACTGGATCATGAACCACTGGGCGACCTGCTCCCTGGTGATGAGCCTGCCCTCGACATCGAACTGCCGGGATCTGCCAATACACGACGTCACGAGATCTACCGGACCGGCACCTGGCATACCATCGCCAGATCGATCGTTGTCATGGACGGACCCAGCGAGGACCAGTACCACATACGGAGGCTCGATCGTACGATACAGGGAGCTCTGTTCCGGACCAGCGATGAAAAGAATGACCGCCAGATAGGACCGATAGATCTGGCTCCGACCCTCCAGCGTGAACCCTACGAGATCGTCCAGAATACCCGTATCACCCGTACCTACGGAGCAACCGACAGCTACAAAAGCGTGACTGATGAGGTCATCCTCATCCCGGGGTCAGCATTGAAATTGCACCGGATCTCCGCTGTGAACTATGACCGAGGCTCCCTGGGTGAGGCGCCAGCAACTACGCTTGACCATCACCTGTACGTACTGGAAACCGGTCCACAGTTGATCGTAATCGATGAGCGAGACTACCTGCACGTCGTCCAGGACCTGGCCCCGGAGCAGGCTCTCGAATACCTGCAGGACCTGATCACCAGACCAGCGGATACCGGCCCTGAATTCCGAAATGAACGCTGATCACGGACAACAAAAAAGCCCTGTCAGATGACAGAGCCCTTGAATAACCGTGCCTAAGTGTCTTTCCCGCTAAAGCGGGAATCCACCTGAGCTTCTTCAACCCTGTTCAGCTCAGCAGTCTGACTGGCGACATATGCTTCAGGTCATCCTCGGACGGCTCCCGCTGTCTCGTCTCCGTCCGCGTCGCTGCCATCTGTTTCAATTTACCCATGATCGACTTCACATCGCCGCCCTGATGACAGACCAGATTGCAGGTCATGCAATCGAGGCAGCCAGCGAGGGTCTTGGACTCGAACACCTCATCCATGCGGCCCGCCTTGACCAGCTGCATGATATATCGCGGCAGGAGGTCCATCCCGTTCACCTTTGGACACGACCCCGAGCACGTTTCACACTTGGAGCAGTATGCGGATTCTGTGATGGAAAGCTGTTTCGCTTCTCCGAGCAGGTCATTCCAGGTTTTTATCTGTTCAGGCATTTTCTCGATCCAATTATTGGTTTATGATCTCTCCCTTTATAAAATTGCAATTCCCCTCTCCTGTTAGGAGAGGGCAGGGTGAGGTCAATTACCATTATCCTCTCTCCTGCCATTCCGTCAAATCTCCACAAAAAAGACATAGAAAAAGGGCCCAGCGTGTACAACGCGGGCCTCCCTCTGTCTGCACGGTCAGTCAGGCTTCTGGGCCGACTGACCTGGTATTGATCGAAAGGTTTGAGGACTCCGTACACGGACGGGGTCGGCAGCTTGGTGTCTGATTTGAGTGTCTCCGATATGGCTCGGAGCCGCCATTATATTTTCGATGATGCCTCCTTTTTTACTTCGGAGGCTGCTGTATTGGTGTTTGAGAGAAGGTCTCCATTTGCGGCTGGAGTCGCCGAATGCGATGTCTTTTTGAGATCCCTGTTCAGGCCAGGGTCGCCTTTAGTTTAACCGAGGTTACCCGCCGTGGGCAGCCATGTAGGCCAACCACGGTGCCATATCGACGTCGACCCGTGTCGCCGCCTCGTGCCACCATACCGGGTGACTCACTGCCCATGCGGCAATACCGCTGATGAGGACGGGCTCCTGCCCGTCTGCTAATGACCAGTACAGACCGCTGGCACGGGTGAGCAGTCCAGACGTTCGAACAGCCAATGGACTTTGAACGAGATCCTCGCCATGGGCTAAGAAGATCTTGCGGCCGGTCTTGAGATCGAACCGCACCAGACTACCGTCGGCGCTATTTGCGTACACGATGGATCGCCCGTCGGGCGTCCATCGGAGTGTCGTGCTGCTGAACGGCAGGGAAACCTGTCGCCCAGTACTACTGTCCCAGACCTGGGCGCTTTCGATGCCCTGATACAGGACGAAACGGCCAGTGGGATCGATCTCAGGGTAGCCCCCCTTAAGGCCCAGGTCTTTGACCTGGCTTCCCTGTTGATCCACTTCGTAGAGGTTTCCAGCCTCCACATAGACTATGGACCCGGTCGAAGCCCAGACCGGGTTGGTCTCCGATAACGACGGAGTGTTGGTTATTTGAACGAGCCCGCCAGCCACGCCAGCGGTCGAGACCCGCCAGAGGTCAGCTTGGGTCGCCAGCTTGGACCCGCTGAAGGTCAACCTCCAGATATCACCCTCACGGGCGATGATCCGGACGTCTTTTTCCTGGCAGTCAGGCTCAGCAGCCGCGGCCAGGGGTTTTACGAACTGGTGTGCCGGCTGAGTTGCCGTCACTGTCGTGGTCGCGGTCAGGGTCGCGGTAGCCGTCGCGGTAGAGCCAGGAGTCCCGGTCCCCAGCGCCGTCTGAGTGGGCGTAGATGTAACAGCCTTGGTTGCCGTAACCGTAACCGGATGAGTAGCCTCGCCCGTAGGCGTGCCACAATTGTGTCCACAGCCCTCAGTGGCAGTTATCTTCGGTTCTGGGGTACCAGTCTTCTCAACTTCTGTCGATTCAGGTGTCCCATCATGAGACGCCTGGGTAAGTCCGACCGAATAGGTCGGGTCGAGCGAGCCCTCGGCTCGCACTGAGTTATTCGTGTAGGACTCTAACAGCAGTGCTGCTAACACTGCAGATAAGACCCATGGGAACAAACTTGCTTTTTTCATTTTTCATGTGCCGCCTTGAACGAGGCGACTCCTAACTTACTTTTTATTGACGATGACTTGGCTCAGTTCCCTTCATGAGAAGGAGAGCCACTTGCAAACTTAGTTCTGTCTGAGCGCCCAGTAGAGCCCGCGTATGCGGGGCGGCGAGTGCAGAACAACTTCCTTCTGATGAAGGGGGAGCTGGAGACAACTACTTGCTTCCAGGTTCCCCTTCACCAAAGGGCCCGAATTCCTTTCGATCAATTATTAACGTGCGTTTTCTGCTGGTATCCTCCGGCCGGGTCTTCCTGTTACCGGCGCATTGCCGGTACGGGTCGAAACGTCCTCGGGTATCGAGCAGGACAGAGTCCTGCCGCGTAGTCGGATCGCTTTTGAGCGCCTGTGGTACGTGGTGCAGGAGAAATGAAGGCGGACCTGTGTTCGTCACCGATTCTCATGCATCACCAGGTATCGATTTTTATTCTAAGTATCTCCGGTTGTCTGATATCGTCCACTGTCGCCGCCTCAACACAGACTGAGTTAGTATGAGTATGCTATACCAATAAATCTACGACATGTCTAGTATGAGATAAAATACTCTCATCAAGCCAGTTGTTGGAGTATTTGCGGGATCACTTCCCGGACATCTCCTACGATCGCATAGTCCGCCTGCTGCATGACCGGCGCCTTTGGATCAGTGTTGATCGCCACCACCGTGCCGGCATGCTGCATGCCGGACGTGAACGAGGCAGCCCCCGACACCCCACAGCAGATCAGCAGTCTGGGTGCGATGGTCTCCCCGCTCAATCCGATCTGACGTTCTCTCGTGATCCAGCCTTCTTCGACCGCCGGTCGGGTGCCGGCCGCCATGCCGCCAAGCGCTGATGCAAGCTGTTCGCACAGTCCAAAGGTCTCCCGGTCACCCATACCTCTCCCCCCGCAGACTACGATGTCAGCCAGCTGCAGCGAGGTGCAGACTGCCTTCTGAGCGACTTCCTCGCCGATAGTCAAAGCAGTATCCCTGTCAGTGTCCAAAAACGTGAACTGCTCAATAGCCCCTCCGGCTGACTTCTGGAACTTCACGACAGGATCCCTGGGAAACACGTGAGGTCTGACCGTGAACATCTGCGGCAGCTGCACCGGGCAGATGATCTCTGCCAGGATACTGCCGCCGTAGGTGGGTTTGATGCCGCCAAGCACTCCGTCTGCGTTCATCTGCAGGTCAGTGCAGTCAGCCGACAGGCCAGTGCCAAGTCTTGCAGCTACCCGGGGCGACAGATCGCGCCCCAGAATGCTCGCTCCCATGAGGACTATCAAGGGCTGGAGCTCTTTGAGCCTCCGGCAGACAACAGACGTATAGGTCAAAGGGTTATAGAGCCGCAGGGACTCGTCGTCACAGACGATCACATGGTCCGCACCAGTCTGGAAGCAAAGACTGGTCTGCTCCCCGATGTCATGACCAAG
>CAYOQW010000118.1:0-4964 GCA_964406175.1 uncultured Candidatus Saccharibacteria bacterium | reverse complement strand
GCTGCCGGCTTCAAAGGCGAGCCTCGCTTCAAGCGGTGATGAGTCCGTTTTTTTATGTTTTTGTCTGGATTCCCGTGTTCACGGGAATGACACTTTTGCATAGTAAACAGAACAGGGAGAATTCATGGCACAGATCCTCGACGGCAAAGCCGTCTCAGCAGAGCTCAAAGAACAGATCAAGGTACAGGTGCAGGGTTTGACGACCAAGCCAGGATTGGCTGTCGTCCTGGTCGGCAGCGACGCAGCGTCCCAGGTCTATGTCAATTCCAAAGAAAAGGCCTGTCTGGCCCTTGGGATTTACTCAGAAAAAGTAGAACTGCCCGCTGACACCACCCAGGAAGCACTCATGGCAGTGGTTGACCGCCTGAACCATGACGAGCGGGTGCACGGCATCCTGGTGCAGCTGCCCATGCCCAAACATTTGAACGAAGAACAGGTATTGCTCGCTATCGATCCCCGGAAGGACGTCGATGGTTTCCATCCCTACAACATGGGTTTGCTCCTGGGTAACAAAGGCAAGACTCCTGAGAGCCTGCTGGTCGCCTGTACCCCTAAGGGCATCATGAAACTGCTGGCCAAGACCGGGATCTCGCTGAAAGGCAAGAACGTCGTGGTCGTGGGCCGCAGCAATCTGGTGGGCAAGCCCATCAGCCTTCTTTGTTTGTATGAAGATGCGACCGTGACCATCTGTCATTCTAGAACTACCGACCTGCCGGCTGTTTGTCGCTCGGCTGATATCCTCATCGCAGCGGTCGGCCGGGCCAAGATGATCACGGCGGATATGGTCAAAGAAGGTGCGGTCGTCATCGATGTCGGTATCAATCGCACGGAGGAAGGGCTGGTCGGCGATGTTGATTTCGCTGGGGTAAAGGACAAAGCGTCCTGGATCACTCCGGTACCTGGCGGTGTCGGGCCCATGACCATTGCCTGCCTGATGGAGAATACATTGATCGCGATGAAGAATCAGGTTTAGGGTACCATATTGGGAAATTGAATTGTAGAGACGCGGCACTGCCTCGTCTCTCTGATCGTTCTGAAATATCTTTCCTTTTTTTTCTTTTTGAGACGAGGCAGTGCCGCGTCTCTACGGAGACAATTCATTTGTCATCCAAACGTCGAGCATCACGAGTAAGCATGTTCTTTCTAGCTATGCTGCTCATCCTCCTGGCAGGACTTCTAGTCTGGCTTTATATCTGTTTGACCATCTCCAGCCCAGTTGAACCTGACCAGTCAGGCGGCAGACGCGGGCTGGTGATCTCGCCGGAAGCTCAGGCCGTCGTTGATACCATGACCATAGAGCAGAAGGTCGGCCAGCTCATGATGGTCGGCTTCTGGGGTACGACGCCCGATGCACACATCCGGGACGTTCTGTCCAAGGGCAAAGCGGGCGGCGTGATCTTTTTGAAATACAATGTCGAAAGTGATGCCCAGGTCCGTCAGCTGACGTCTAGCCTGAACAGTCTGGTCACTGACAGCGGCGTCGGGGTTCCGCTGCTCATCGCCGTGGACCAGGAGGGCGGGACCGTCGTGCGGGTCAGGACCGCTGGCGTACAGGAATTCACTGCCCAAAGTGATATTGTTACTGATCAACAGGCATATCAAGTTGCTTTGTCCCGGGGGGCGGAGCTGCAGAAGCTTGGTATCACGGTTAACTTCTCGCCGGTGCTCGATGTCATCGACAGCAGGGGTTCTTTTCTCTACCCGCGGGTTTTTCGTAGTGAGTTCAGCGAACGCGGTCCCCTGGGTGAAGCTATGGTGCGGGGCTATCGGGATGCCGGTATCCTGGCTGTGCCAAAGCATTTCCCAGGGCACACTGATGACATGGTGGATTCGCATACTGCCCTGCCGTCGTCTGATGCTTCTTTTGAGACTGTGAAAACTGCACTCAACCCCTTCGTCACAGTGCTGAAGCGGGAGAACCCTGAGATGCTCATGACCGGGCATGTGGTCTATACTGCTATCGACCCGGACTATCCGGCAAGTCTCTCCAGTATCTGGCTCGGCACCTACCTCCGCCACTGGATCGGCTATCAGGGGGTGGTCATCACCGATGACCTGGAGATGGGCGCGATCATGAATGAATATACTTCAGGAGAAGCTGCCGTGCGGGCTATCGTGGCAGGCAGCGACATGGTCCTGTTCGTCAGTTCGACTATCCGGCAGGACGAAGCGTATCAGGCCTTGCTCGCGGCTGTGCAGGAAGGGTCTATTTCCATGGAACGCCTCGATCAGAGCGTGGGCAGAATCGTGATGATGAAGATGGGCCTCGGGGCGAGGTAGAGACGCGATGAATCGCGTCCCTACAAAACAAAGAGAGACGTTGCGATGCAACGTCTCTCTTACAGAATTGACTGAGTGCTGATGATGCCAGAAGGGGAATTATTCGCTTATAATGCCGCAATTATCAATACCGATAATGCCGAGCGTCTGGCTGTTCACTTTGCCTTGGAGTTTGATCGTTTGTCCGTTTTGCACGTTGAGCAGGTCGGACTGATTCTTGAAGCTACATTTTATGGTCGTACCAAAATAATACTGATCACTTGAGGGCTTAATTGAGAGAAATGGAGTTCCCACGATGTCTTCGCTGATATTGTTAATAACACCTGTGAACTGTACCAGCGTGTTTTTGTACTTTGTTTCTGCTGACAACTGGTTCTGGTCAAATTCAGCGATGAAGCTGGTGGTATCAACGGGTGTGACGGTGGTATCTGCTGCGGATTTGTTACTATCTGTAGCACTGTCTTTTTTGGCATTCCCGCCAGAGGCGATCGCTGAAATAATGATGAGGAGCAGCAGGCCAGTCAATATGGGATGTCGAGCGAACCACCCACGCTGATCAGACTGGCACTGAGGGCATTTTTTTGCCTTTGAATCGATCTCAGACCTGCATTGCTTGCATTTTTTCATGCTTTGGTCACCTAGCTAAGTAAATAAAAGCTGACCATTAAAACTACTTGATCGACAGAAAGGTGTGAATTGCTATTGCTGCTTTTTTGCCGTCGCCCATGGCTTGAATAACTGTTGATCCGCCGATGACATCGCCACCAGCATAGACTCCTGGTATAGAAGTTGCAAGTGTCTCCGGATTGGTCTCGATATAGCCCCACTTCTTGGTCTTCAGCGTCGGCGTGTTCGAGCTCAGGATCGGGTTGGGGCTCTGGCCGATAGCGTAGATAAAGGTGTCCAGCGGCATGGTGAACTCTGAGCCCGCCTTCGTCACCGGCCGGCGTCTGCCGGAATCGTCCGGTTCGCCCAGCTCCATGCGGATGCACTTGATCGCCGTGAGCTGGTGCTGCTCATTGCCGATCAGTTCGAGCGGGTTGACCAGCAGGTCAAAGATGATGCCTTCTTCTCTCGCATGGTGGATCTCTTCAGCTCTGGCCGGCAGCTCTTCGGCTCCCCGCCGGTAGATGATATGGCTTTCTTTGGCACCCATGCGAAGCGAGGTCCTCGCTGCATCCATGGCCACATTGCCGCCGCCCATGACCCCGACGATCTCGCCGACATTGACCGGGGTGGGCATTTCGGGGAATTTGTACGCCTGCATCATGTTGATGCGGGTCAGGTATTCATTGGCTGAGTAAACTCCGGCGAGGTGGTCGCCGGGCATGGGAGGCATGGAGGGCAGACCGGCACCGACGCCGACGAACACAGCCGAGTACCCTTGCTCGCCCATGAGATCCTCGAGTGAGAACAGCTTGCCTACCAGGGCGTTCAGATAGAGCTCGACGCCCTGGGCCTGGATGAGGTCGACCTCTCGTTTGATGATGCTTTTTGGCAGGCGGAACTCGGGGATGCCATAGAGCAGGACACCGCCGGCTTCATGCAGAGCTTCAAAGATCGTCACCCCGTAGCCGAGCCTTCGCAGGTCAGCGGCACAGGCCAGGCCAGAGGGGCCGGAGCCGATGACAGCAACTTTTTGAGGAATTGCGGGAAAATCCCTCCCAGCCTCCCTTTCATAAAGGGAGGGGTCTTTGATCTTTTGCTTGTTGGCGAGGTCAGGAGTAGTTTCCCCCTTTATGAAAGGGGGACTAAGGGGGATTTGTCTGTCATGCTCAGCCGCCCAGTCGGCAACGAAGCGTTCAAGTCGTCCGATGGAGATCGGCTCACCCCGAAGGCCAGCGATGCATTTCTTCTGGCACTGTTCTTCCTGGGGGCAGACCCGGCCGCAGACGGCCGGCAGGGAGTTGCTCCGCAGGATAGTCTGATAGGCACCAGCGAAGTCGCGCTCAGTGATCTTCTGGATGAATTCCGGTATGGCAATATTGACCGGACAGCCGGGTATGCAGAAGGCCCGGTCAGCCTTGCAGGCAAAGCATCTGGTCGCTTCTCTGACTGCGTCGTCATCGCTGTAACCGTAGGGTACTTCATTGAAATTGTGGATTCGTTCGCTGGCGGGCTGTTCACGCATGGAGACGGCTTTGGTTTCTTTGGGGGGCATGGGGGTGCTGGAAGTAAGAAGTAAGTAGTAGGAAGTAGGGAGAGGCAATCAAACTGCAAGAGACCTCACCCTGCCCTCTCCTAACAGGAGAGGGGTAACTTATACGTTCTGGAGGAGGCAGACGTGGTCGAGGGCCTGTTTTTCTTTGGCCTTGTAGGCACTGAGGCGTTCGAGGAGCTCGTCCCAGTCGATGAGGTGACCATCGAAGACCGGGCCGTCCACGCAGGCGAATTTGATCTCGCCGCCGAGCCGGACCCGACAGCCGCCGCACATGCCGGTCCCGTCGACCATGATGGGGTTCAGGCTGACTTCGGTCTTGACGTCATATTTCTTCGTGAGCAGGCTGACGAATTTCATCATGATGGGAGGACCAATAGCGATGACGAGGGAGACGGAGGATCTGTCCCTGTCGAGCATCTCCTGGATCGGGGCGGTCACGAGCCCTTTGGTCCCCACGCTGCCGTCATCGGTCATGATGATGACCTCATCGCTGACGGCCTTCATCTCGTCCACGAGCATCAGC
>CAYOQW010000117.1:4474-5072 GCA_964406175.1 uncultured Candidatus Saccharibacteria bacterium | reverse complement strand
AAGGGTCATCAGTAATGTCACGACCACCATGTTCCCATAGCCGATACTGCCGATCCCCTGCCAAACGGCAGTCCAGCTGACTTTCTGCAGTGAGATCAGAAAAATTGTGATCCCGAGGAGGCTGATGCTCAGATCGAATATTCTCCTGGAACGTTCGTGCATGAAACTGCTTTTTGAAAACAAGACTCTCGTTATCTACCCGTTTGACCCATGTTCCACTGCTTTATTGCTCCATTGCTTTATTGATCTTTTGATCCGTTGATGCATACTGCTTCATCCCCTGCTCGTAGAGGTCGTTACCCTGCGTATCATTGATCACGATCACCGGCATATCGATGACCTGGAGCCGCTGCAGTGCCTCCGGACCGAGCTCCGGCCAGGCAATGGTCTCAACCTTCGTAATCGTCCTCGCGATCAGAGCAGCCGCTCCGCCGATAGCGGCGAAGTACACAGCTTTGTGCTGGACGATGGCCTCTCTGACCGTCTGACTGCGATTCCCTTTGCCGACCATACCTTTCAGCCCGGCCGTCAGCAGTTGGGGAGTGAATGCATCCATCCGGCCGCTTGTGGTCGGACCGGCCGGCCCGATGGCAGAGCC
>CAYOQW010000117.1:0-4464 GCA_964406175.1 uncultured Candidatus Saccharibacteria bacterium | reverse complement strand
GCCCGACGTAGTAGATGATCTGACCGCGGATATCGAACGGCAGGGGCTTCCCCTGTTCGAGCAGCTCGACCAGGCGTTTATGTACCGTATCGCGGCCGCTGTAGATCGTCCCGGTGATGAGGACATTGTCTCCAGCTCGCAAGGTTGCGACCGCTTCGTCGGTGAGTGGGGTCGTGATTCTGATGGGTTCGTTCATAGTTCTATCTCAAATATGTAGTGTCATCCTCGCGAAAGCGGGGATCCAGAAACAAACAAAAAAAATCTTGCTCTGTTCTTTCACTTTTTCTCTTTCTGGATCCTCGGGTCGCAGCCCGAGGATGACAATGAACAATTCGGCAATAGACAAGCTCCTTTGTACCAGAAAAACCACTTGTTGCCCACCAGCTCTGTGCTACAATGCCTTTGTCTATACAGCTATCAGGGAGTTTTGATGAAAATTCTCAAGAAGATCGGCAAAATCCTGCTCGGTCTCGTGCTCATCGTCGTGGTCATCGTGGCCGCTGTGTTCTATTTCACAGGAGATGCCGTCAAAGTCGTAGAAAAGCAGCTCACCGCCCTTCGCAGCAACGATATCGCGGCTGCCTACAGTTACACCTCCAAAGACTTCCAGGATGCCACCTCAGAAAAGGAATTTGAGACATTCGTCAAAGGTAATCCCATCCTCACCACCAACAAAAGCGTCAGCTTTCCCTCCCGTGAGATCCTCGGCAGTCTCAGCGGTACGACCTCCACGCTGGAAGGCGAACTGAAGGCCGACGACGGCACCAAGACCGCCATCACCTACAAGATGATCAAGGAAGACAAAGCCTGGAAGATCCTCAGCATGGAAGTCGCCCAGAGCGAAGCCAAAAAAGACACCGGTTCCTCTTCGGTCAAGACCACCGTTGTACAGACCGAGACCTTCAATGATCCTGGTTTTGCCTATACTCTGGAATATCCTGATACCTGGATCCCCACCATTCCCCAGGACGGCCAGGTGCTTTTTTCGCCCAGCGAAGAGATCTCCGCTCCTACGATCAATATCCGGACCTATGAATATGCAGCTGCCGACCTGTTCACCGAGCTGAAGGACTACATCAGCACCAGCAACGTCTATACCAACGTCAGATTCACCGGCGAAAAAACCTATACGCATACCGCAATCAGCGGCGCGTCCCTCAAAGGCAAGGAAGTATCCCTCACCTACACCTATGACGGCACCGAAATGACCGAACGCCTCATCGTGATCCCCGGCGTGGTCACTGGGGAATCATATGCCTGGGAATACTTCGCCTCCACCGAGGAATATGCCGGTGGCAAAGCTGCCGCTGACGATATGCTCGCCAGCTGGTCCATCTAGAATTCCAGACTGATCGCATCGCACAAAAAGCCGCTTCCCCCGCATACGATGGGAAGCGGCTTTAAAGTTGTCCCCCTTTATGAAAGGGGGCAGGGGGATTTAGCTGTATAAGCTAAATGACCACCGACTGATGCCGGGCCACATGACAGTTCAAATTGACCGCTACCGGCAGTGATGCGATGTGGCACGGGGCCACCTCGATATGCACCGCAAAGGCGGTAGTAGAACCACCGAAGCCCTGCGGTCCGATCCCGAGCTCATTGACCCGTGTCAGTATCTCCTGCTCCATCGACGCATAGAACGGGTCTGGATTCAGCTTGCCTATCTCACGGAGCAGCGACGTCTTGGCCAGGTAGGCGACACGTTCAAAGGAGCCTCCGATGCCCACGCCGACGATCGTTGGTGGACAGGGATTGGCTCCGGCCTGACGCACCCAGTCCACGACAAAATCTATGATGCCGTCCCGACCGGCAGAGGGCGGGAACATCTTCACGGTCGACATGTTCTCACTGCCGCCACCTTTGGGAGCGACGGTCACTCGGACCTGGTCGCCCGGTACGATCCGGGTGTGGATGATGGCTGGCGTATTGTCTCCGGTGTTGTCGCGAAGCAATGGATCTCGGACGACGGACTTCCGCAGATAGCCTTCCTGATAGCCCTGACGAACGCCTTCGTTGATCGCGGTCTCCAGATCGCCGCCGACCAGGTGAACGTCCTGCCCCAGCTCGACAAAGATGATCGAGAGCCCGGTATCCTGGCACATGGCGATACCTTCGGCTGTCGCGACCTTCTGGTTCTCTCGGATCTGTTCTAGCACTGCCCGACCGGTCGGTGACTTCTCGTCGCGAATGCTCTGCTCGGTGACGCGAACCAGGTCGGCACCCGGTCGACAATTTGATCCGATACAGAGATCTTTCACGGCTATGGTCAGTTCTGAGACGTCCAGTTCCCGCATGAACATTATTCCAAAAGAATAAGCCTAGAGTCCTGCCGGTGCCGGGGCGATGATGCCTTCCCGCATGAGCAGGTCTATCTCGTCTCTCGCATGTTTAATAGTTCTGCTGGCGAGGGCGAACAGCTCATCGCGGGTATAGGTATGCTTGGCGATACCCTGCTCGATGGCTTTCATACCCACCGCCGCAGCCTCGTAGGGACATACTTCCCATTCATCCATGGTCGGCAGCAGATAATCAGGGCTGATGCCCTTGTGCTTCTCGGCGAACTCGGCGAGCGAGCGGGCTGCCTCAAGACACATCTCGTCCGTGATGGTCGAAGCCCCGACATCAAGAGTACCGCGGAAGATCGCGGGGAAACCAAGAGAATTATTGACCTGATTGGCGAAGTCGGACCGTCCGGTCGCGACCACCAGCGCCCCGGCCTCCTTGGCGTCCCAGGGCCAGATCTCCGGGATCGGATTGGCACAGCAGAACACGATGGAGTTTTTGTTCATGCTCGCGACCCATTCTTTCCTGATGACATCAGGACCGGGGGTCGAGAGTGCTATTAATGCATCCGCACCCTTCATGGCAGCAGGAATATCACCAACCAGCTGATCTCCATTGGTAAGTTCGCACATTTCCCATTTTTCAGGAAAAGCCTCTTTCAATTCCGTTCTGCCGGGATGAAGCGTTCCTCTGGAATCACACATGATGATGTTTTTCGGATCAACGCCGAACTTGATGATCAGGTGAGCGATGCGGATATTGGACGCGCCTGCCCCGACCATGGCGACCTTGATCTGGTCCGGTGCCTTGCCGACGACTTTCAGTGCATTGATAAGACCAGCGACCGTCACTGCTGCAGTGCCCTGCTGATCGTCATGCCAGACCGGGATACGGCATTCCCGGCGTAGCGTATCGAGGATACGGAAACATTTGGGCATGGCGATGTCCTCGAGGTTGATGCCGCCAAAACTGGGCTGCAGGATCTTCACTGTGCGGATGATCTCATCCGGGTCCTTCGTATCCAGACAGATCGGGACCGCATCAACGCCACCGAGGTATTTGAAGATAAGGGCTTTGCCCTCCATGACCGGAATGCCGGCCTCAGGGCCGATGTCACCCAGACCTAGCACGCGGGTACCGTCAGAAATAACAGCCACCATGTTGCCTTTATTGGTGTGCTCATAGACCTTTTCGGGATGCGCCTGGATATCCTTGCAGACCGCTGCGACACCCGGGGTGTACCACACCGCGAAATCATCGACATTACGCACCACACACTTGGAAGTGATGGATATTTTGCCTTTATAGAACGGATGCATTTTCATGGAATCCTCAGCCGGTTTTTTGGCCTTGGCCAGCAGTTCTTCGCGGGTCAGTTGGACGGACATGGTCAGCTCCTCAGGTGGTGAAAGGAAAACGCATCTGGCATCATACTGGACGCTCCTGAACCGGTCAAACTATCTCATTATCCAGGATACAGTTGAGTCCTGCTGGCAGGTATGCCATACTCAGCGCGACGAAGATGAATTCCGGCCAGAGGAATACGTGTTGCATATAGTCAATTCTCTTGAAGGAATACCATGCGCCTGAAAAAGCCAAAAGACCTGAAAAGGGCCATCAAAAGAACCTTTTTGGGGATCGTGATATTTCTCGTGATCTGGAATGTTGGCATATCTCTTGCCTTTTTTGCAGGCCAGCGACAGTCAAGCAAGTCATGTCAGCAGGATAGTGATTGCAAAGCGTTCGGCAGCTCTGGTCAATGCAATGCGGGCTGCTACAGCCGAAAGCCATGGCTGGGTTCCTACTGTCTGCCGTTCGACATGGGACTGTGCCTCAATGCGTTCCTTCCGGACACGCAATGTACCTGCAAACAGAACCAATGCGAAGAAGATTATTCAAAGTTGCAGCTAAAGGGCATACCGTAAACCCCGACCATACACCACCAACTTTCAGAAGCCCGACAACCGCTCGCGTCATACATATGGTATACTGACGCTATTGATATCATGAACAGGACATTCTATGGCTACAGCATTGGAATCATTTGGAGCTCTCGGTCTCTCAGAAGCGACGATCAAAGTACTCATCGCCAAGGGGTTCGAAGAACCGACACCCATTCAAAAAAAGTGCATACCGCTTCTGCTGGCGGATAACAGCAATCTCGTCGGCCAGGCCCAGACC
>CAYOQW010000116.1:0-5143 GCA_964406175.1 uncultured Candidatus Saccharibacteria bacterium | reverse complement strand
TCCCTATATCGAGATGCTCTGCCCGATCCTCGAGATCAACGCAGAGATCGCCCTCCCCATGCTGGATGTCAATATTCCACTGGTCTCTGAAATGGGAGACAATGCGATCGTTACCAAGCGGACCATGTTCAGCAAGGACATCCTCAATACAACTGCCGGTACTCAATCGACCAGCGGGCTCGCACAGATCTTCGGGATGCTGGTGCCCACCTCAGATACACCCATCGAGATCTACACCCTGTGGGAAGTCTCCCGCAATATCTCCCTGGCGGGCATCGTGCTGTCCATGGTCATCATGTCGTTCATGATCATGTTCCGTGTCGATACCAATAAATACACTCATATGAAACTGCTGACCAATATCTTCATCGCCGTGATCCTGATCAGCATGAGCTACCAGATCTGCACCTTCATCCTCGACATGGCCAAGATCATGGCTTATATCGCCAAAGATACCCTCTCTGCCGTCAATGCCGGCACCGGAGCGACCACCACTGGTGGTCTCAATCTGGATCTCGCGACCAGTACTGCTCTGAATATCGTCGTCGGCCTCATCCTGCCTGCCCAGGCGATCGCGCTCGGATGTTTCTTCGCCGTGCTCATGGGGGCGTATGCCGTCGGTCTCTTTGCGCTGTACTCGATCCTGGTGCTCAGACTGCTTTTTATCTATGTCATGGTGCTGCTGGCCCCCATCATTTTCATTCTCGGGGTCTTCCCTGACCTGCAGAAGCTCCGCACGAACTGGTTCACCTCCTTCATCACCGTCTGCATGATGTACCCCCTGGCCGTGATGCTGTACTATCTGTTCCTCACGATCAGCCGCATTTTCTAATATCTACTCCGCGAGGTCGTCCCGTGAAACTCCTCACCGCCCTGTACCTGTCCATCTTCACCCTGGCCCCCTCCCTGGCCTCGGCCGCCACGCTGTGCAAAGACCCGGTCACCGGAGAGGCGGGCCCCTGCCCCGTCACCGGACCCTCTGCGACCTCCGGACTCTTCGTTCTCGCCTGTATCGGAGCGCTGCTGGCGATCTTTGTGGTGGGAGGCGGGCAGCTCTTCATCGGTACGGTGGCCAAAGCCCTGAATTTCGATTTTGCCAAACTGGGCGATCTGGGCGGCAAGGCCAAAGAGCTGGCCGGTGACGCCAAAAAAAAGGTCACCGATAGCGATATGGCCAAAGGATACACAGATTGGAAGGACGAAAAATCAAGAGAGCTCATGGAAAAATGGCGCAAACCAGGCACCAATCTGGGGTCGGGGATCGAAAAGCCCATAGAAGACCTGCGGCAGGGCAAAGGCTGGGTGAACAAGATCCCGGGGGTGAAAAACCTGCTGGCAAATGATTATCTATCTCTGGAAGAAAAAAAGAAGGATCTTGCTGGCAAAGAAGGGGAGATCAAGCTGGCTAGAACGGATGCCGATAAGGTGAGTCTCAATGCGGCCGGGTCCAAAGAAGCCACCGGTCTCGAAGCTGCCATGCAGAAAAACAAGGAAAAAGCACGCTTGGATAAACTGAAAAACCTGCGAGCGAAAAGCGCCTGGCTGCCAGCAGAAGCAGACGAACAGGCGGCCATGCTTGCCCTGGAAGAAAAGTATGACCCAAGAGCTTACGAAAAGAGAACAGAGGCGGAAAAAGACCTGCTGAAGGACAAAAGCGCAGCCGACAAGCTGGATTTGATCAATAAAAACATAGATCCCTCGTTTGAAGACAACATGGCCGATGTCACAAAGGAAGTGACGGCAGTTTCGGCCAGGCAGAACATCGCTTTTCAGGCAGCAAAAACTGACGACGGAAAAAAAGCGGTCAACGAGGCTGCCAAGAAAGAATATATGGACCTCGGATACTCGGACGCTGATGCCACCAGGATGGCGAAAGACAATCAAGTCCCGACAGAATTGGCCACAGGGAAAACACTCCTGATAAATAAAGCAAACGCCCAAAAAAAAGTCCGGGCCTTACAAGACGAACATAAAACGCTTGAGACCGAAATCGGGACGAAACAAACGGCTGTAAATGACGCCGCTAAACTCCGCGATAAAAGAAGAAAAGACAACCGAGTCATGGGAGGTATCGCAACCGGACTCGATGCTGTCGGCAGCCTGTCAGTCCCCTACATGAAAAAAGAGACCCGCATCAAGACCGCCGAAGAGATGGCCAAACCGGTCACGGACAACTCCAGTATCTCCCTGCGGCGGATTTTTGCCGGCATCTATACCAACAAAGACACCCGGGCCGCCTTCCGGGACAAAAGTATCAGAGCATTGTTCATGCAGGAGGTCTCGCGCGCGATCAATGCAAATCCGCGGTCCAATCGCGGGACTAATCTCATAGCTGATAACGATATTAAAGCCCACGCAAAAAATATCGCTGAGGCGTCCTATGGACGAGTATCACAGGAAGAAGTAGAAGCTGACCTGACCGACCTCATGCGCAATACCATGTTCCAGACCGCCGATGGCCCCAAAAACGCCGAGGCCCTCTTCGAGAGCAGCTATGTGAACGGCCTGCGTTCTGATTACCGTGACCACAACTGGGACAACCTCAATGACCGGCCGCCGAGACGGTTGGACACCAAGTACTCGACCGAAGAAAAAATGCAGGCATCCAATGCCTGCCACGCGGCCATCGTCTCGGGCGATTACAATGCGAATATGCGCATCGAATCTGAAATGATCAGATATGATGCCATCTGGGGCCTGAGGAACATGGGCGGCGATGCCAGTGATATTCAGAACAAGGAAAAGATGAAAGACTACCTGGCGGCCATGGCCGATGCCGGACTCCTGGAGGGCAAGAAACTGGGTACCTATCTGGAAGAGCTGACCGAACGAGACGAAGCCGGCAATGTGGTCGGCTGGGGCACCGACATCACCAAAAACCAGTTGTTCGTCACCAATCGTCGAAAGGATAGCGAGAACTTCAAAAAACTCTACAACTTCGAACTGCAAACAGTAGATGGCACTGAGAACACTCCTGTCCTCCAGGCGTTCGCTCATATGGACAAAAGCGAAGACCCCGAGGCCGCAGTCCTGGCCGAAAAACTGCAGGCCAGTGTGGTTTCCTATGCGACCCTCTACAGCGGAGGCCGTGCTCCTGACCGCGATGCCAGACGGCAGGACAGAGACAAGGCCTACTGGCCTGATGAATATGACGAAAGCATCAAGAACAAGAAGGGTGCTTCAGCATCAGCGACCTCTCTCGCTCCCGCAGCCTCTTCCTCTTCCTCGGGATCGGGGACAGCTGCTGCGGCCGCAGATACTGACGTGAAACACGACCTGACCCCGAACGCCCTCACTGCTGCCGGCCTGGAGGATTTCACCGGCCAGCTGAAGAGCGTCATCGGCGGGCTACCCGCCGGGATCCAGAACAGCATCGCAGGCGGGACCGCCGCCGGACTGGAAGGTGTGGTCAAAAACCTGAAGGACATGGCTACGAACCTGTCCAAGGGTCTGGGCATCGTCGCGGCCACCATGAGCAAAAGCATGGAAGCTCTGCCCGGTCTGATGGGCGTGACCATGCTGGAAGCCTTGAAAAAAGGCAATGTCCAGCAGGCTGCCAACCTGGCTGCCCTGGCGTTCAGTATGGGCCAGCTCACCGATGGAGACCCGAAAATGGGAGTAGATCTGTGGAAAGATCCCGCGGGCGACGCCAGGTTCCCTGAGCTTGTGCGTGCGCTCGCGAGCGGCAAGAATGGCGGGCTCAATGCCAGCACCCTGCTCGACTCCAAAGAAGCCATGGCCAGGATCGATACGGCCCGTCAGGAGGGGACTCCCTTGCTCTCCGCACAGGCAGCGACCTCTCTGGTAGCCGGCCTGGACCCCAACCAGGATGCAGCGACCAATGCCCGGGTGGTCACCTTCCTCGCACACGGCGCGGGCTCAGGGGTTACCCTCGATGGGCTTAAAGCTGATACTCAAGCCGCGGTCGCTCTACAGCAGGTACCCTTAGGACCGGCCTTCGAAAGCCTGGCCACCTCGCTGATCGGCAATAATCCCGATTATTTTACCAGTGACCAGGCCGAAACCCTCGTCGGGCTGGCCAATGGCGATGATGGCAAGTTACTGACCATTGCCAGGCAACTCCAGCGAGTGGTCGGCCGTGATGCCGCTCGATGGAAAAAAATGGCCAATGTGGCTCCTCCAGCCACCCCTGGCAGCGCACCTCCTGGCTCACGCAATACCCGGCCTCCCTTCAATCAGACCGCCTGGGGCGATATTATGGCTAAATTAACCCCTGCTTCCGTTCTGGGAGCCACCCCTGATCAGCTCGCAGCCGATCTCGCCGCCGCTGCCCCGCCAACCCCTTAATCTTTTCCATCTGAGCACGAATGCCCCAGTACCTCATCCCCCAGAAAACCCAAAGAGAAGACAAGATCATCGGCCCCCTGACCGGTAAACAGCTGCTCTATGCCATGATCACGATCGTAGGGAATTTCACTCTTTTCTCTTCGGTCAACTCCAATCCGTTCATTGAATTCGCGCCGGTCGAACGCGTGCTGATCGTGCTCCCGACCCTGCTGCTGGGCGTGGCCTTTACCATGCTCCAGATCAACGAGCGTCCCTTTGAGATCTGGTTCGCCTCATTCCTCACCTACCTGAAGACCCCCAAGGTCCGCATCTGGCAAAAGGAATTCCAGCCGCTTGAATCATCCGCGGTTCCCACCACAGTAAAGGTCGCCACCGATGATGCCTCAGACCTCTCTATCGACGTGGTCACCCGCCAGAAGATCGAACAGCTCTCCCAGATGGTCGACAAGCCCGACACCATGATCCCGGACGCCGCGCCCGCTTCCTCCGCCCCCACCAGCCGTACGCTGGAGCTGCTCCATACGCTCGCCTCCTCCCCGGGTCAGGAAAAATCCCCGAACATGCAGATCATGGCCAAGCCCCGCAAGGGGATCAGCGGGATCCTCCATACGATCAGCGCCGGTCCGCAGAAGATGATCGCCTCGCTCTTCCAGGATGCCCGCACCATCAAGAAGGTACCCGGGAAAAAATCAAAACCATCAGTACGGGAACCGGACATCCCCATGTCCACCATGTCCGGAGACAACACCACCGGGCAGAGCGCCACCGCCCCGCTGGACATCAATGCACTGCTCTCTCATCATGACACCCAGCCCAACACCCCTGGAGCACCCCC
>CAYOQW010000115.1:0-5161 GCA_964406175.1 uncultured Candidatus Saccharibacteria bacterium | reverse complement strand
GCTCGGTATATATCAATTTCAAAGGGCGTCTGAATCTCGTCGACTTCACCAATCCATCAGTGTGTTCTCGCATGCGACGCTGCAGATCGCCTGAAAAACCCACATACCGCTTATGATCAACTTCTGACAGCAGGACATACACGAACCACATATCCTGTGACCATTTCTAACCATGAGGCTGTGGCGTCGAGCGGATTCGCCCACCTGAGGCGGGTTGCAGACCTCTCCCTTAACCACTTGGGTACGTCGCCGAGTGAACGAGGTATATACTAATGCCTCTGCTGAAAAAGGTCAATGTACAGAAACATCGCTTTTTTGCCCATTTGAAGTCAATTGATCATTTCAACATCCGGCCTTCGGTATTGATCACCACATAGAGCAGCAGGTCCATGATCATTTTACCGCCGAACAGCAGCACGACTGTCGAGAGTTCGACCGCCCCGCCAAAGATCAGGTTGATGAATACGGTCCAGATAGCGATCAGCATCGGCACTATCTCAGCAAGCGAAATGAAGAGCTGCTTGCCGGCTGAAATGGTCAAATATTGTTCTGTACTGTCGAAGATATAGTACGCGATGACCGTGCTGATGATAAAGGGTGCCTGGATCCAGAAAACCTCTGCCGAAAAGAACTGAGGGAATCCGAATGACAGGGAATCCAGCAGGGCCTTGTACATGAAAAGCAGGATCCCGTAGACTGAAATTAACAAGAGTTCCCTGCCGAACGAGCTGACTGAATTGCTCTGCGGGAGCATCTCCCGGTCAAAGACATTTTCGCGGCCTGAACACTTGCCTATCCTCAGCAGGTCGAACAGGCCAAGGATGATCAACTGGATCCAGAAAAAATACAGTACCTTTTCCAGCTCCCAGTGGTACAGTGCAACACCAGAGACCGGGGCCAGGTTGGCCAGAATGATCACGGTGAGGTCAGCAAGTGCATCTTTCCGGTGCACAATGAACATAGAAACTCCTAGTGTACATTCCTGGATTGCCGGTCCAGGAATGCATCCCTGAACTGGACAAAGGTGCCATCCTCAACTGACTTGCGGACCTGTTCCATGAGTGACGCATAGAAGCGCAGATTGTGGATCGTCCCCAGCGTCATCGCAAGCGGTTCGCCCACGTTGGCCAGGTGGCGGATGTACGCCCGGCTGTAGGTGCGGCAGGTCAGACAATCGCACGCTGGATCGAGCGGCCGCTGGTCCTCCCTGAATTCCTGTTTCTTGATGCGGATGACACCTTCCGAGGTATAAAAATATCCATGCCGCGCATTACGGGTCGGCAGGACGCAGTCAAACAGGTCGTAGCCCAGCGCCACAGAACGAACGATATCTGACGGAGTGCCGACACCCATGGCATACCTGGGCTTATCAAGAGGCATGAGGTCAGCTGTATAGCCGATCAGCTCTTCGAGGAAATTACCCTCCGCATCCACCGGCCATCCGCCGTAGGCATAGCCGTCAAAGCCGATATCCTGCAGTTCCGTGAAGCTTTTCTGGCGCAGATCAAAGTCAGCGCCGCCCTGGACGATGGCGTAGATCTCGCTCTTCTGCCCGGTCTGCGCAGACATTTCGTCGAACCGCTGTCTCGCCCGACGACTCCAGAGCGTGGTAAGTTCTACTGACTCCCGATTCTTCTTTGGCGTCACATCGGTATGTACGCAGTCGTCGAACGCCATCTTGATATCTGCACCCAGCGAGAACTGAACGTCCTGGGAGAGCTCCGGGGTCAGCAGATGAGAACTGCCGTCCGTCGGCGACTGGAAGTGCATACCCTGCTCGGTGACCTTGCCCTTCAGATGACTGGAATGAATGAGTGAGTAGATCTGGAATCCTCCGCCATCTGTCAGGATCGGGCCATCCCAACGCATGAAATTGTGCAGACCACCGAACTGGCCGATCAGTTCTTGCCCAGGTTTCAGAAACAGGTGGACCGTATTTGATACCAGCATGGGGGTCGCGGTCTCCTTCAGCTGTGCCGACGAGATCGTCTGCACCGCTCCTCTGGTTGCGTCCGGCATGAACGCCGGGGTCATGACGTCCCCATGCGGGGTCGAGATACGCCCGAGACGGGCTTTGGACGTGGTGTCAGCTTTCAACAGTTCAAAAGGCATCTTTGTACTCTTGATCGTTTATTTCGTAAAAAAGAGAACAGCTACAGCGGCAGCCGTTCCTGTTTGCCTGCATCCTTCTGAGGGAACGGGATGCCGAGATGTTCATAAGCTGCCTGGGTCACCATGCGTCCCCGGGGCGTCCGGGTGAGAAATCCGATCTGCAGAAGGAACGGTTCATAGACGTCCTCGATGGTGTCGCTTTCCTGGGCGATGGTAGCAGCCAGAGTCTCAACACCTACCGGTCCACCCTGATATTTCTCGATGATGGCATGCAGGATCCGGTGGTCGATATCATCGAGTCCGAGCTCGTCGACCAGCAGGTCAGAAAGCGCCATACGGGCGATCTCATGGGTAACATGGCCCTGATGTTCCACCTCGGCAAAATCACGAACGCGCTTCAAGAGCCTGTTGGCGATGCGGGCAGTGCCACGCGACCGTTTACCTATCTCAACCGCGGCTGCATGATCAATTTGAACTTTCAGTATGCTGGCTGATCGCTCGACGATGTCCGTACAATCGTCAGGGGTATAGAAATTCAGGTGGTACACCACGCCGAACCGGTCACGCAGCGCTGACGTCAGGAGCCCGATACGGGTCGTCGCACCGATGACCGTGAACTTGGGCAGGTCGATGCGGAACGTCCGGGCAGACGGGCCCTTGCCGGTGATGATATCGAGGCGGTAATCCTCCATCGCCGGATAGAGGTATTCCTCGGCGATACGGTTCAGCCGGTGGATCTCATCGATGAAAAGCACATCACCCTCGTTCAGATTGGTCAGGATAGCCGCCAGATCGCCGGCCCGCTCGATGGCTGGACCGGATGTGGTCTTGATCCCCACACCCATCTCATGGGCGATGATATTGGCCAGGGTCGTCTTGCCCAGTCCTGGAGGACCATAGAGCAGCACATGCTCGAGGACATCTGTCCTTTTTTTGGCAGCCTGCATGAAGATAGAAAGGTTCTTTTTGACCTGGTCCTGGCCGATGTATTCCGAAAGCACCTTGGGCCGCAGGCTCTGGTCCAGCACCTGCTCAGGTATACCTGCTTCTACCGGGGAAACAATGCGGTCTGACATCAGCGTGCTCCTCCAATACTCCGAAGTGCGACCCTGATCTGTTCCTCGACACTCGAGGCAGTATCAACTTTTTCCAGTGCTTCCTTTATCTGGTTCGGGGCATAACCGAGGCTCCGAAGCGCATCCGCTATCTCTGAGGCGACCGGGACAGAGTTGGTCCTGGTACCGGTCGAGAATACGGCAGAGACCTTGTCCTTGAGCTCCAGAACGATCTTGCTGGCTGATTTCTTGCCGATGCCGGCAGCAAGCGAGAGATATGCGATATCACCGCTGTTGATCGCCTGCGAGAGACGGTCCACACTGCCGAGATTCAGGATGGATAGTGCGCTTTTGGGCCCTACCCCGTCGACCAGGATCAGAAGTTCGAAAAGGTCGAGTTCTGCCGGCTCACGGAATCCGCAAAGCTGCATGAGATTTTCTCTGACCACCATATGAGTATGAAAAACGACCCGTTCCCCCAGTGGCATGTCGAGGTCCTTGGAGGTTACCAGAAGCTGGTACCCGACACCCGAAGCGGTCAGGACCACCAGAGACTTATCTGACTTCGACGCGATCAGGCCATCGATCATACGTATCATGGGGAACTCCTCAGATCAGCAAATAGTGGCCAGGCGGCTGGACTGGGCATGGCATATCGCCGCAGCCAGAGCGTCAGCAGCATGGGAGGTAGCGGTTTTGATATCCATTTTCAGGATCAGGGCGATCATCTTCTGTACCTGCATTTTATCCGCCCTTCCATAACAGGAGGTCGCCTGTTTGATCTGCAGCGGAGTATATTCCGCGAACGTGATGCCCTTTTGAGCCGCGACCAGGGCGATCACGCCGCAAACGCGGGATACCATCATAGCGGAATTCACATTTTTGGCAAAAAACAACGATTCCATGCTCACTGCACCTGCGTGAAAATCATCCGCAATTGTCATCAACTGCTGATAGATCGTGAGGATCCGTTGCTCAATGCCCAGCCCTGCAGGAGTGGTGATGCAGCCCTGCCCGAGGCAGGAAAGCGAACGGTCTGCCGCCACCTGGACGGCACCCCAGCCTACTGAAGCCAATCCGGGATCAACACCAAGTATCACCATGGGATCTACTCTCGTTAGCGTCACAGCAACGTCGATGGATCATCGATAGAAGGTGACTTTTCGACGGAGATTTTCACTCTTTTTTCCTGTTCGTACCAGCGCACGATGTCCTTCAACCGGTCGGATGGCCTGAACAAGGTCACCGGACGTACGTCGTGAACCGAATCCCGCACCGCGTAGACATACTCAGGCACATAGAGAAAAACAGCCGGAACGTCGGCACGTATGATATTCTGAATTTCTGCGTATTTCTTCTGCCGATCCTCGGCCCGGGTCAGTCTCCGGGCATCTTCCAGCAGCTTGTCAACTTTTTGATTGCTGTAGGCTGAGATATTGAGCCCCGGATCCGTCACCTGAGTGGAATGCCAGTAGGCATAAATATCAGGATCCCAGGAGAGGCTCTGACCAAAGAGCACCGCATCAAAATCTCTCTTTCGGAGGTATTCATCAATAAAGGTACCGACCCCGAAGAGCCGGACTTCAACGTTCACTCCGACCTGTTTCCACATATCTGCTATCAGTATTGCCGCCTGCACCCGTTCCGGAGCGTCATCGCTCAGCAGTTTGAATGCAAGTTTTTCACCATCTTTTTCCAGTATGCCGTCCTCGTCTTCGTCCACCCAGCCAGATTCAGAGAGCCTGGTCCTGGCAAGTTCAAGGTCAAAAAGCACCGGATCTGCAGTAGCCGTATATGCCCAGGAGGCAGAGGTCAAAGGTCCATCAGCGATCGTAGCCTGACCGCCGACAGCCTGTTCGATGACCGCCTGCCGATCGATCGACAGAGAGAGAGCCTGCCGCACCGCAGGGTCCTGCAGGAAAGCCTTGCCTTGCGTATTA
Organism: uncultured Candidatus Saccharibacteria bacterium; assembly: GCA_964406175.1. GTDB lineage: Bacteria > Patescibacteriota > CG2-30-54-11 > CG2-30-54-11 > CG2-30-54-11 > CG2-30-54-11. The sequence continues at coordinate 54 of CAYOQW010000115.1, read as the reverse complement.
AAGAACACGGCCTGATATCGCGGGATAGAGGAACGCATGATCGTGAGATTCCTG
>CAYOQW010000114.1:0-5188 GCA_964406175.1 uncultured Candidatus Saccharibacteria bacterium | reverse complement strand
TATATAACCCATCTGCCCGAACGCAATACCCCCGTCATTCATCGGGATCAGCCGATGTTCATGCACCGGTATCTTTGCTTTCTGTAAACGATGACGGACCAGCTGGCAGAGCAGACTGTTCTGGAAAACACCTCCAGTCAGCAGCACGCCCTGCGTACCATGATGGTCGCGGGAGAACACCGCTGCCTCAGTGACGGCATCAGCGATACCTTTGTGAAAAGCCAGTGCGATATCCGCCGCCGTCACCCCGTTCGACAGTCGCTTCAGTACTGCTTCAAACAAGGCCGTCGTGGTAACTACCAGCTTTTCCGAACTCTGTTCGATGACAATGGGTAACGGACTGACTCTGGGATTGCCCCCCAAAGCGGCAGTCTCGAACTCGATCGCAGCCTGACCTTCATAGCTGACTGTGTGCCGGCCAGTGACCAGAGCGGCGACCGCATCGAACAGTCTGCCCATACTGGAGGTCTCGATGCCGGAGCGGCCGGATTTCACCAGTTCCCAGACTCCCGAGAACACCTGATTGGACACTCCCTCGCGAAAGAACTGATCGATCCGCTGATCGCCAAAGGTATGCCACAGGTACGACAGCATCATGCGGTAGGGCTCACGAACGGCATATTCGCCTCCCGGCATCTGCACCCGCTCCAGATGACCGATACGTTCGATCTTCTTGCGATCCACGACGAACAGCTCGCCTCCCCAGATCGTATCATCCTGACCGTAGCCGGTACCGTCAAAGGCAACTCCCAGCAGCTTCGCTTTCGGCTCAGAGAGCAGGTCCTGCTCCAGGACCCCTGCCATGACATGTGCCTCGTGGTGCTGGACCTCGATGAGGGGAAGCTGAAGGGCATCCGCCATATGCCGTGCAAAACGCGAAGACGCGTACTCCGGGTGCATATCAGCTACGATCAGTTCCGGGTGGAACGAGAACACCTGCATGAGATGGCGAAGGGCCCGGTCAAAGGCTTCCTGGGATTCCAGGGTATCGAGGTCGCCATTGTGCTGGGAAAGCACCGCCTTGTCCCCGAACCCCAGACAGAACGTGTTCTTCTGCTGAGCCCCGAAGCACAGCGTCTTGTGGTGGAGCCCTCTTCGCAGCGTCATCGCCTCGGGTACATACCCTCGACTGCGTCTAAATAGCTGCAAGCTATAAGCTGTATGCTGTAAGCTTTTGGATATAGCCTCCGCCTTTATGAAAGGGGGGTAGGGGGGGATTTGTCTAGCATTCGCTTTACCGCTTTCTCCCGCAATCCCCAATGTCTGATGTCCCGCCAACGGCGAGGCTCGCCCCAGAGGGCGGCTAGTGTCTAATGTCTGCAATTGACCCATTCTTCCCACTGAATCATCCACATTGACGACGATCTCGCGGTCATGGTAGAGCACATAGTCCACCACACTCTTTAAGTGTTCCCGCACCTCAGTATCCCGATAGAACATCGGCTGCCCCGACAGATTGGCACTCGTCATCACGAGCGGCCGGTCCACGAGCAGCAGCTGCAGCGGCGAATACGGCAGCATCGCCCCGATGGTCGACTGGCCGGGGGCCACGCTTTGGGCGAGTCTTGAAGGGATAGTTTCCCCTCTCCTATCAGGAGAGGGGAGGGTGAGGTCGCATTTCCTGACCAGCAGTATCGGACTCTCCAGGGACGTAAGTACCGCCTCTTCTTCCTCGCTGACCTCAGCAAACTGCCGCAGCATCGCCGCATCACGGAACATGACCGCAAATGGTTTGTCCGGGCGGTGCTTCCGGTCTCGAAGCTTTTGCACAGCTTCGTCGTTGGTCGCATCGACCGCTATGTGGTAACCGCCGACACCCTTGATGGCCAGGATCTTGCCCTCAGAGAGCAATGCCTTTGCCGTTTCGATCGGCTCTTTGAAATGCTTACCAGTCCTGCTGTCGATCAGCTTGATCTCGGGCCCGCACACAGCACAGGTGTTGGTCTCAAAGTTGAACCGTCGGCTGACCGGCTTCTCGTATTCTTCGCTGCAGGCAGGACACATAGGAAATGGCTCCATCGCCGTATCTGCCCTGCGGTACGGAAGCTTCTGAATAACTGAAAATCTGGGTCCGCACTGCGTACAGGCGGTTAAAAAGTAGCCCTGATGCCTCTTGTCCTTCCGGTTCTCCAGATCGTGCCTGCAAGACTTACAGACGCCCATATCGGGTGGCATGAAGGTCTGACTGCTCCCTGATGAATTCGTTTTTTCTATGCTGAAACCGGTCTCTCCAGCGACGACCCGTAACGACTGGCGGTCCAGGCTGTCGATCTTCATTTTGTTCAACTGCATATACGGCAGGTCGAGGACAAAGGCTTCGATAGCAACTTCCGTACCCTGCACCTCGATCACGACTCCACGAGAGTCATTGGACACCGAACCGCTCAGCTCATGCTTCAAGGCAAGGGCAAAGACCGCCGGGCGGAATCCGATGCCCTGGACGATGCCGTTCACGATCAATTGCTCTCTAGTGATTGACATTTTTTCTGTAGGATAGATAATTATTGGCTATTGTGTTCTTTGCTACATACCCCGAGAAACAGCGATGGACCAGACCGAACAGAGCTTTCGAAACACTGCAACCATGAGTATAGATGAGATGAATGAAGAATACGATACGCTGACCCGTTTTTTGAGCGATTTCAGTCCAGGCCATACCATACGGCACTATAGAGCGATGATCCATCAGGTGCTGCATCGGCTTGATGAACTGTTTGATGCTCTTGGCGAAAACTTCAATCCATCCGATCCGAGGCTCACCGTAGAGGAATCATTTGATGATATTGAAAGAAAAGAACGAACGCAAACCCGGATGAGAGAGCGTGTACGACAACGCTACAGCTCTGCATCACGGGGCCAAACAAACTGGCCTACGAGACAGTAGGTCACTGGATACCCCGACAAGCAAATGTTCGAGCAAGGTGACGAGATCAAGCCCCGCCTGTGAGGCTGGAGGGGTCATCGACTCCCCAAACGTTACCGTCTCGACAACAAACCCGATCCCTTTGATCGCAGGACTTTCCCCCATCATTCCTGCAAACAAAGAGAACGGTAATGTGTGAGTACTGTCAAAACTGCTCTCCATATCCTCAGGTTCCAGTAGCAGCCACTCCCCTGCCTCGTGCTCAACCGAAACGACCGCATCGAGGAGAAGAATATGCGAAGGCTGGAGCTTCTGGATCGGCCCGATGAAATTCTCCAGCACGGTCTCTGCCCGGATGAATGAAATATCCTCACAGCCAGACAACCGTTCCTTCAACTGATCATGGACGAGCAGACCCACGCCGTCATCGCCGCGGAGCGGATTACCCAGCCCCACGATCACCAGACGGGTGTAGCCGGTGAGGAACAATTTCAGTTTATGTAACTGATCTGTGTTGTCCATATGCCTGTCATTCCTGCGAAGGCAGGAATCCCCTGATAATCATTCGCACTTGTGTAAAGAACTCTGTAGTCTAGTAGATTCCTGCCTTCGCAGGAATGACTCGAAAAAGGCTTAGAGCTTATATCTTAAAGCGATTAAAACAAAGAACGCCAGGTCTCCCCGGCGTTTTGTTTTGAACTGACGTATTGCTATTCTTCTTCTCTGATATAGCCTGCCCTCTCGAAACGGGCGGTCTCGAATTTTTCGTTCATGACCAGACATTTCACCGGGCAGCTGTAAACGCACTGTCCGCAGCGGATACAGCGGTCCTCGTACAGCTTCATCTTGAATTTACGTTCCTTGGGATTGTCAAAACCGCCGATCTGGATGATCTCGATCGCTTCTGCAGGACAATCTATCATGCAGCGTTTGCAACCGATACACTTGCCGGTGATGAAATCAGGGTACCCGCGGTAGCCCACCTTGGGATCGCTTTTCTCAAAGGGGTATTGGGACGTTTCGGATTTTTTGAAAAGATTCCGGATCAGCTCCGGCAGCATGAAAGCTAGACTCATAGTAGTTCAAACCCCTTAATGACAATGATCACGAGCAGCTGAAGAAAGCTGAGCGGGGCGAGGATCTTCCAGGAGAAATCCACCACCTGATCGATCCTCAGACGGGCTGTGCCCGCACGAATGAAGACGAGCACCAGGATGACCGCACCGGTCTTCAGGAGGAACCAGACGATGGACATCCAGCCCACACCGAAGCCCCCCAGGAACATGGCGGCGATGAGAGCACTGCCTACCACGAGTGCCATCTGGCGGGCCAGGAGGACCAGGGCGAGCTTCTTGCCTGAGTATTCAGTAAAGGGCCCACCGACGATCTCGGTCTCTGCCTCGGGCACATCAAAAGGCATACGCTCAAGCTTGGCCTGCAGTCCGATGACCGCGACGATGAGGCCGAAGACGTAGACGACCATGTGCAGCGGATTGACCAGACTGTGGTTGGCGATCTCGCTCATCTTCCAGCTGCCGGTCAGGATCGCCGGCGACATGACGGCGAGGAGAAAGGGTACTTCGTAGGCGAACAGCTGCGTGATGGCTCTGACGCCGCCGAACACACCAAAGAAACTCGAAGAATGCCAACCAGCCAGGAAGTAGACCAGGGTCGGCAGGCTCATGAGGTAGAGGATCACCAGGATGTCGCCCTGGAACGAGTTGTAGGCGGTCAACTGCCCGATCGGCAGGAGCATGGCGGCACTGCCCACCGCAGCAAAGGCGACCAGCGGCAGGATATTAAACATGAATGAGTTGGCTTGGCCGGGTGTGATGTCTTCCTTGGCCAGCAGCTTGATCAGATCAGCCAGCGGCTGCAGCAGACCATGTCTGCCGGTGTACTGAGGACCGACGCGGGCCTGCATGCGTGCATACAGCTTGCGGTCGAGCCAGTCAGCGAACAGAGCCAGGGTGATGAGGCTCAGTAGACCCGGGAAGATGAAGAGCGAGAACAATACATTCACGATTTCCATGTCAGCATGATCCTTTTAGAAGCCTGATTATTGTGTCCCCCTGAATTCATTTCAGGGTCTATCTTGCGTAATTATGTCGTCATTCCCGCGAAGGCGGGAATCCAGAAACAAACAGAAAAAACATCTTTCTTGTTCTTGTCTGGATCCCCGGGTCTTCGCCAGAGGATGACACCCCCCTTATCCCTTGATCCCGTGAGTCTCTGCATAGTATCGGTTGCTGTAGGCGACAAGTTCTTTCTAGGACATGGTCGGCTTGCCGGTATGCACGTCGGCGAGCAGAACGGCCCTGTCGG
>CAYOQW010000113.1:0-5202 GCA_964406175.1 uncultured Candidatus Saccharibacteria bacterium | reverse complement strand
CGCACCCGTCCATCAGCGAGCACGACCGCCGAAGGATCAGCCACATACCCGTCGATGCCAGGTATCTGCGCATACGTCACGGCACTACCCAGATACGAATAGCTGAACTCATCGCTGGCATTGCAGGAAACCAGCTCTGGCTGGATGTACATGGTCCGGCAGTACATCATACTCTGTTCTTCTGCCGGGGTCGGAGTTCTCTCACCAGAGGCAAGAGCATCGAACGCGCTGTCGAGCGTCCCGCGAAAACAGTAGGCAAGCGTTCCGCTGGCAGAACTAAGTTCCTCAGGAACACTCTGGCGTTGCGCCATGCCGCCCGCTGCGGGCGAACCCGCGGCCGGACCACCTGCTGCCCCTCCCTGAGGAACAACCCCGGGGGCGACCACATTCTCTGTCATCCCACCCGGAACGACTCCGTCAGCTGAAAGCCCATTCCCCTGACCCGCGGCGGCGGGGCCCAGACACTCAGTGATCTTACCCTGCTGGGCAGGATCGGCAGTCTGACGCCCGGCCGCGATGGCCTGGTACACCTGAGCGCCCAGAGCTGCTTCCAGACACTCACGGACATTTCCGGGGACCATCGTCAGATCACTTTGGGCAGCCGGAGATCGACCGGCATTCACATTTTCCGATACCGGCGCGATACCGCTTTTTGCCGGCTCGTCCGTCGATGGTGTCGACACATTCACCGGTTCTGCCGTCTTTGGTCTAGTCATGGCCCAGATACCGGCTCCGCCAACGCCTATGACCACGACTGCGACCAAGGCCAATATAGTTTTCCTCCCTTTATGAAAGGGAGGCAGGCGTGTCCTCTGTAGCTCATTTGGCGAAGGAGGAAGGGATTTGTCTGTATTTGTTTTAGTTTCTGGCATTTTTGACCTCTCACAGCTAATAAACTCATCACATAAGTATACAATATTACGGACTGACACGCTACCTGTGACATTTCCTCGTTCCCTGTAATTGAAGTACGAAAAACCCCTCAGACTCGGCTGAGGGGCTATGATCTCATAATACTGCGTTAAAACTACTGGCTCTGCCCCGGTCGCTGACCGCGCCCTGGCATCTGACCCGCGGCCGGCAGTCCGAGCTCGACTCGTTTTGCCTCGAGAGCGGCAGTTTCCGCCGCATCTGCCGTGCCGTCCGCGCAAGCTGCGGTCAACAGCGCCTGATACTCCTGCATGCCTGCTGCGTCGAACCCTGTACCCCCGAACCCTCTGCCTGGCAGCTGGCCGTCTATAGGAGGAGACGTCCCGTCATCGATCGCCGGAAGCGGTGCGCTGATCGGTCTGTTACCATCCTCAAAGGGACGGCCCATACCAGACCGACCAAAGATACCGCCGACCTGTGCACAAAGATCAACTGCCGCAGTCTGCGTGTTCGCTGCAGTCGGGGTCGATGATGTCTTGGCACCTCCGCACCCTGAAAGCAGCAGCGTGCCGACCAAAATACCAGACAGGATGGGGATTTGAAAACGCATGATCACTCCACAATTCGTAGTCGGTAGTTAGTAGTTGGTAGTTGGTAGTTGGTAGTTGATTCCTCTTACTTCCTACCTCCTACTTCGAATTGATCCTTCTAGCTATTTTTTTCCTTCTTCGGCGTATGTGCATGATCGATGGTCAATTTGCCATCGCGCATCTCTGCGACCTTGCCGGCATAGTGTTTCACATAGTCAGAATGGGTGATGATGATGATGGTCTGGCCGTTTTCGTTCAGCTTCTTGAGCAGGGCCATGATCTCTTCGCCGGACTTGCTGTCGAGATTGCCGGTCGGTTCATCCGCGAGCAGGATGCGGGGTTTGTTGATGAGCGCCCTGACCAGGGCGACGCGCTGCTGCTCACCACCCGAAAGCAGGCTGGGCAGATGGTTGGCGCGCGGGCCAAGTCCTACCTGGGTGAGGAGTTCCAAGACCCGGGCTTTATTCTCCCGGGTGCGCTTGACCAATGCAGCCTCGACGTTCTGGGCCGCGGTCAGGGTTGGGATGAGGTTGAAATTCTGGAACACGAACCCAAGCATGCTGGCGCGAAGTTTGGCCAGCTTGCCGTCGCTCTGACGGGTGATGTCCTGGCCGTCCATGTGGATCTCGCCGGAAGTAGGACGGTCCAGGGCGCCGAGCAGCTGGAGCATGGTGCTCTTACCGGACCCGGAGGGTCCGACGATCGCCCAGAAGTCGCCTTCGTTCACCGTAAAGCTGACATCATCGACCGCATTGATAATGGTCGTTCCCTGTTTGAACTTCTTGAGCAGATGACTGATCTCGATAAGTGCCATATGAGTATCCAATTTAAAGTGTTTCAAAAAACGTCCAAGTTGTAGCCCCCCTGCGAAGGGGGGTAGGGGGGTCTCCTGACTGCCTACAAAGCCGCCCCCCTTGCATCCCCCTTGGCAGGGGGACAATTCACTTATTCCAGATTCCGCAGGGCTTCCTGAGGACGCATGCGGGATGCCTTCAGGGAAGCGAGAAGTCCAGCGAACAGTGAACCGACGATCGCGACGAGCGAACCAGTCATCAACGTCCCGAAAACATACTTCACATTGAGCACGACCGTAGTGGAAACGTCGGACGTGGCGAGAGCTGCCTCTTCTCCACCGAACCGGCCGCCTCCCCGACCTCCCATGAACCGGCCGACCATGCTGCCAAGAGAAGAATTGAGCGAGGCAACATCAGCATTCAATGTGATATTGGCATGATTGATGGCGTAGATCGCCAGCATGGAGATACCGATGCCAGCAGCGGCCCCGAGAAAACCAAGCACAAGATTCTCCATGAGGATCTGACGGACGATCTGGAAATTACTCCAGCCGAACGCTTTCAGCGTTCCGATCTCGCGAACCCGCTTATTGACCGAGAGGATAGTAAGCAGGCTGACGATGACAAAGGCGGCCAGCAGCACGATGAAGCTGATCACGCCGACGAACTTGTTCATGAGATTGGTGACCGAGGTGAGTGACCCGGAAACCTGCTTGGCGGTATCGGCCGCTGACGTGACCGTGGCGCCGGTGAACAGGGCCGTAAGAGCGGTCGTGCTCGCATCGACATTGGCCGCATCTGTGGATTTCACCAGGATCACATTGACCCGGTCCGTCTTACCGGACAGCTCCTGGAGCAGAGAAAGCGGAATATAGACATCAGCGGTATTGGTGTAGAGTTTGGGCTCGACGATGCCGATGATGGTGAAAACTTTGCTATTGAGATTGATCGTTCCGCCGACTACCAGGCTCTGTTTCTGGGCATAGGATTGACTGACGATAGCTTCGTCGGCATAGGTCGTGGTCGTCACCGTGGTCGGCTCGGTCGTCGCAGCTACAGCATCCGAAGTCGAGGTATCAGTCGCTGTCCCGACGGTTTCGTCAGTTGTTTCTGCGGCAGCCGCAACCGGTGCTTCAACCGTTGTCGTGGTCACGGTCGGTGCGCTGAAATAGCTGCCCGTGACGACCTGGCTCGGCAGGATCAGGCCGATGTCGGTCTTGGAAATATCGACGCCGGCAATGGTATAGGAGGAGGTTTGAATATCAGTAGGCGGAATGTCGACGTTCTGGGTAATATCTTCTTCCGGCACGACATACTCCGAAGTCACCGTCCTGGAAGGCCTGCTGGCCGAAGTACTGGCTGAAAACTCGCCTCCCGGAGGTCCTCCTCTTCCGCCGCTCGCCGCTCTATATGCTTCCATCGCGGCAAAATCGGCATCTGAGAATTCTACGTCCTGGCTCATCTGAATTCGCTGCCCCCCGGTACGAAAGGTCGCCGTGATCGTAGGAATCGTGCCTTCCTGATGGGTGACGCTCATAATGAGACCTGTAGAATAATCTGCCACCAGCGAGGAGTCCATTTTGGTCGCTTCAGAGGTCAGGAACGTCAGGTTGCCGCCGGCTGCGAAGGTGTCATTACTGAACGGATCACCAGCAGCGCCGAGCGTGGAAAGGTCGGTCGAGACCAGGTTGTCGGTGATCATTTCCTGACGCGTCGCGTCATCCACGGTCATCAAGTTATCCGCGCTGACCGTCCTGGTCACCAGCATATCCGTGCCGACATTGGCCAGAGGATTGAGAACTTCCTGCTGGGATGCCTGCAGACTGTTGGACACCGAAATGATGGAGATAATGATGGCGCTCGCGATCGAGAGACCCAGCGCGATCGTGATCGTCTTGCCTAGTCTCCTGGTGAGCTCGGCCTTCAGGTAGCTGAGATAGAACATGGATCCCCTATCAGTACAATAGATAAACTGCGTACAAGCAACCTGAGTTAGTATCGCATGCGATTATGGATGATGTGTGGAGGCTCGTGGAGGAAAAGAGAAGTATGAAGTAGGAAGTATGAAAATGCTGTCGACAGAAAAAGTTCCCTCTCCTGAGCTTGTCCTCCGTAGATCCTGATCGAAGGAGGGAGGAGAGGGCAGGTGGTACCCTGAGCTTGTCGAAGGTGTGAGGTTGTTATCCAATGGCGACCTCATCCCAACCTTCTCCTCTGAGGAGAAGGGGCAGAGCTAGTTCATCGCCTCATAATTGGCCAGCACCATGACGGCGGCCTGTTTGGCGAACGGCAGGTATTCGCCTGACGCCGGCATGACGATAATGGTGAAGATCACGTCGCCTTCAACTACTACGAGCTGGCTCGAAGACGATGCCCACAGGGCCAGGTCGGCTGAAGTATCAGTGATCTTGATACCATAGAGCAGAAGTGTAGGATCATAGGTGTCCACACCCACCGATACCGTAGCATAGGTGGCTAGATTTTCGTATTCGCAGCGATGAGCACTGCCGTACTTGTTCTGCTGAGCCCCGGCACCCACGAGGGCAGCACCGTTATCCGGGGTCAAAAGCTCGCAGGGGTCTATGGCAGAGACCGCTTTCGGCTCTCTGGTCGTGACCGGCGCCGAAGTGGAGTCACTTGTCGAAGTCTGCTCAGATTTCGATCCGTCTGTGTCCTGAGTACTGGAGGTACAGGCGGAGAACGTACATAACGTAATGACGCTCAGAGCTAGCACCGCCGACCATCGTGTTCGAGTCATCAGGGCTTCCTCATGCTAATACGATCATAGATCTATTGATTCTTTGATTCGTTGATCACTCTAAGTACGTATAGAGCAGTTCGCCTGGACGACTCGAGGAGAGGATCTTTTCTTTCAGGGCAGCGAACGCCTTGGGGTCTGCCTTCAGTGTCTCAAACCCATCGATGATGCGGTCGGCGAGGTCATTGAT
>CAYOQW010000112.1:0-5220 GCA_964406175.1 uncultured Candidatus Saccharibacteria bacterium | reverse complement strand
TCTCATGGACTATTTCTATCCGACCGAACTGTAAACAACGCTCGACTTTCTAACAGATTATCATTGCTAATATTGAAATTAGTTTTAATTTAGAATACAATATACTACCTCGGCCAATGTGTATTGGTACGCACTTTTACATCGTTGTGATGACAGGTGGCTGAGGAGACCACAACCTGTCGGGCAGATCACAACCCTGTAGGCCCGCAAGGGCAGAATAACAGAGGCGGCCTCTGGCCGCATGTATTGACGCAGCTCGAAGGCTGCAATTCCCGGGACAGCGGCCCACGAGCTGCTCAACCGGTGGCGGCGCCCCTGGCCGCATGAAAGTAAGGCCAACCCGGATAGACCGGGTTCGGAGGAACCATGAAACGTTTATTTTTTGCTCTAAGCGCATTGATCATCCTCAGCATGCTCCTTTCAGCATGCGGCGCTAGCTCGTCTAGCCCAGCTCAAGAGGATGCCGCAGCGCAAACGGCAGTAAAAACTGCTGAAGCTGCACTAGCAGCAGCCAATGAAGCCGTCACCGCAGCCCAAAAAAACGCGGCTACAATGGATGCCGAACTCCAGAAAGCCCAGGCGGCAGTGCAGGAGAAGCACATGCTTGCCTTACAGGCGGATGCCTTTGCTTTTCGCGCACACCTAGACCTGACGGCATCGGACTGCGCCTATCTAGGTAATCTCGACCAAGCCTGGCTAGCTACTTGCCTCAAGGCCTGGACGCTTAAGAATGGCGTGAAATCCGCTACCCTCGAGGCTGACATCAACAGCCTTTCGGGAATCACGTTTGGCGGCTACGATAGCGTCAAGCACACTTGGGACTTCGGCAATCTCGACAAGGGGATTGCCGTGTTCAAGGGGCAAATCCCCAAAAAGTAGACAACCGTTCCTAACCGCCCATGCGGCGGCCCGGGACTAAAGTCTGCATTCGATTGTGGATCTTTCCCTGCCTGCCCCAGGGAAGGTCCACGAACCGCACTCTATCAGATAGCAATAACAAAACCGCGGTATCGACCGCGGTTTTTGTGTGTCTGTTTCCATTAGGCCAGTTCGAGCCGAATCAGTTTTTTGGCTAGCGCATAGATATCTTTTTTATCGCCATCTTTCCGGATCCCGAGTCCCGCCACGATCACTACGATCAGATCGTGATCCAGCGTGTAAATGATGCGGTATCGCTGACCAACCGCACGGACACTATAGTACCCGCTCAGTTGCCCTTTTAGAGCTTTTCCCTGCAGGTCAGGGTGATCTGCCAGTTTGTCGATGCGCTCGACCAGGGAACGCACGACCCTGCGATCGCGTATTTCCTGCAGACAGGAATACGCGGTCTCGGTGATCTTGATCGTCCATGTCATCTGATGATCTCCGCTCTGGCTTTGACCCAGTCAATAGTACGGCCGGCCTTCTGGTCGCGGATGCTTTTCTGCAAGTCGTGCATCAGCGCAGGGTCGGTTGTTATTTCCAGTGTCTCCATGATGGCTTCGTAGAGATCGTGAGGAAGCAATGTCATGACGGGCTTTCCCCGACGGGTGATGGTGATCGGACCCATCTGGGGCTCATCCTCGAACTTCTTGGGGATCGCGGTCAGCTGATTGCGCGCTTCGATGATAGGCAATGTCGTATCCATGGCGTGACTCCTTTCGTCCCACAAAAGGTACTACTAAAAGTACGCTTCGTCAATGTTCATTTCAACAATTCAAACACCAGTCCTCCCTCGATCGCTGCCGCGACGAGGAGAAGGACGACACAGGCAGCCATGACAGTGACCCCTTCGAGCACCGTGTCATTAAGGACTTTCTTGCGTTTACCCTTGGACTCAGGACGCAACCATTTCAAGCCAAGTTTCATACCTGCTGCGCCGGCCCAGATGAGCACCGGGAGCTCGATGATACCGTGTGGCACGATGCTGAGAAGCAGCAATCCGATATTTTCCTTTTGCTGGACAGCCATAACACTGACCAGACCGAGGATGAGCCCATTCGCGAACAGTGAGGCGAACGGAATGTATCCGAGGAGAAATCCGCCGAAGATCATGACCATGACCGCGACGAGATTGTTCTGCCAGATGAGGAAAATACGTTGGACGATCCCGATCGTCCCAGCTTCGGTCCCGAGATCAGAGAGGTCTTGAAGCATGGTCTGTAAAAAATCGAATACTGCCTGCACATGGAACACACCGGAAAGAACGCCGATGATGATGCCGGCGATAAATGCCTGAAACGCAAGTCGAAGCCAACTCCTGCTGTCATGCAGGATCCGGCTATAGTTTGACATGATATTTTGCAAATAATTCCTCATATCTGTACCGCCTGAAGTTTCTGGACGTTCCACATGAACTGTTCGGTGCGCAGCTCTCTCTGCATGACGTGCGTCACAAAATGCCGAGCTGCCAGACGCATCTCTTCTCTGACGCCTTCGGTGTCTTCACTTGCGGTCCAGGTCGAGCTCTGCTGAACTCCCCTGAGGCTCTGCACGCTTTGACCGGACAACGATACCATATGGCCTCCATGCGGAGTGCAGTTGCAGCAGACGAGGCCACCGACATCCCGGCAGATGCCGGCCTCGACACCAAGCGGTGTCGCACAGACGGAACAGTGATCGAGGTCCGGACGGTAGCCGATGATATCGAGCAGGGTCATCTCAAACCAGGTGATCAGTGATGAGTGGTCAAGCGTCCCGCCCAGCTGGGAAAAGGCACTTTTCACCAGGGAAAAGAGCGGATAGTTCTTCTCCCCCTCGGAGCTCAGAGCGTCGCCCAGTTCGGCGATGTAGTACGCCAGCGACAGCATGCTGAGGTCAGTACGAATGAGATGATGGGATGCAAGCGTCTCAGCCTGCGTGATAATGTCGAGATTGCGGCCCTCAGCGAGGTAGACCTTGGCATGGGCGAACAGTTCGAGATGCCCGGCCTGTCTGCTACCGGGACGACGAACGCCCTTGGCGATGGCTCTGATCTTGCCATGGTTTGGACTCAGAAGCGTGAGCAGTCGATCCTTTTCGCCAAAATCAGAACGTTTCAGTACCACGGCTTCGACCGTATAGGTAGGCATCAGACCTCCATCACCGTCTTGATCCCTGCCTTGTCGAACGCCTGTTTGATCTTTTTACGCATGACCCGTTCTACGGATCATCGCTTTTCTGGCAGGGTTTTCACGAGGCTGCGGATAGTCACCTGTGTTTTAGAAACTTCGTGGACTCCCAGGATCTTGGGTGGTGAGAGCAGCGCCGACTGGAATGACTTATTGGACATGAGGTCTTCACCGACCTTCTGTATGACTTCCATAGCCTGGTCGATATCTTCCGACAAAGCGATGGGCGTATCGAGTACCACCTGAGCCCACTGTTTGGTCTTATTGGTCACCACGGTGATCTGGCCGTTCGGGATGATGTGCACCGCACCGTCGAGATCGCGGAGGATAGTCGTTCGCAGATTGATCTCTTCCACCCGACCAGACACGGTCGCGATACGCACCACATCACCGATATTGAAGTGATTTTCAAAAATGATGAAAAATCCGGCGATCATATCCTTCACCAGGCTCTGGGCACCGAGGCCGATGGCGATACCGACGATCGATACGCCAGCCACGATACTGCTGATCCCCATCCCTAATTCTTTGAGCACTAGGAAAAAAATGATCAACCAAAGGATCAAATTCCCCGTTCCCCGGATGACCGCACTGATCGTATTGGCACGCTTTTCCTGCTCTTTGATCTCGAGGAGGTCCTTGGACCTGCGCAGCTGAAAGAACTTAGGCCTGACCACATACCGCAGCACCATGCTGATGACGATCCCGAGGAGGATCCAGCGACCCGCATCGACACCGGTCGACCTCAGCCAGGTAGTGGCGTGATCCACAACTTGATTCATAGTTACCATACTGGTATTCCCATGTCATCCCCGGCGACGACCGGGGATCCAGAAAGAAAACAGAAAAACGAACTATCTGAGAAATTCAGCAGCCTTTTCCGGCACCATGGTGTTGATGAACACTCCGGAACCGTATTCCAGCCCTGCCTGGGTATTGAGTCGTGCTACGAACTCGAGATGCCAGTGGAAATCGACCGGTTTTTCGTCGCCATGAGGTACCGGCGCAGTGTGAATATAGTAATTATAGGGAGGACCATTCAATTTCATGTACAGCTTCTGGAGGAACATACGGAGCGCTTTGGTGAAATGCTGACGTTTGGCATCGGTCATATCTTCAAAACGACCATCGTGTTCCTTGGGCACGATCCAGGTCTCAAAAGGCATTTTGGCCCAGAGCGGACAGAACACCACGAACGCATCGTTTTCATACACGATCAGATCACGCTTCCGAGCTTCATCGATGGCCTCACACATGAGACATTTCTTGGTCTTTTTCTTGTAGGCTGCCATGGAGTCGATCTCAGCCTGGATCTGGGCCGGCACAAATGGCAGGCCAAAGATCTGGGAATGCGGATGCTCCAGCGAGGCTCCGCCTTCTTTGCCGTTGTTGCAGATGATCTGGATATACTTGATGAGCTTGTCCTTGGCCAACACGCGGTAACGGCGCTGATAGGTCTCGACGATGAGTTCGACCTGGGCCTGTTCAAGTTGTCCGATGGTCTTGTCGTGGGCAGGGCTCGAGATCACGACTTCATGAGCACCATAGCCATAAGCCATGCAGGTCGTGGTGGAGCAGGAAGCCATATCGAGGAACTGTCCCTCCGGGATGACGTCTCGTGCGAGTGCCGAGAATTTGTTCGGCACAACCCGCATCTGCCAGTCCGAGGTGTTGGGCAAACGCTCTTTGCCTTTGACCGCGACGGCGTGGACTTCTGGCGGGGTCATGTCCTCGTAGCCATAGCAGAAGGGGCATTGAGCCTTGGCCGCAGCTTTCTCTACGGGTTTGGTCGAGAAACTTTCTGGTCTGGTGGCACGTTCCACAGCGATGATCACCCATTCCTGGGTAAAGGGGTTGAAACGCAGTTCGGACATGGATTTTCCTTTTGATATGAGGTCATTTCTTCGGCTGAAGTGTACCGTAATGACAGATAAATGACAATGCAATGAAAGCCCTGCCGTCCCCTCCGCCGTCCTCCCAAACAAAACGCGCTTCAATCCTGGACCGTTCAGGCGTGGAGTTTCTGATGCCACTTCCAAGCGGTCTCGATGATGACCTGGAGGTCAGCGAACTGGGGATCCCAGCCGAGCTTTTCTTTTGCCAGGACATTGGAACCGACGAGGACCGGCGG
>CAYOQW010000111.1:1416-5268 GCA_964406175.1 uncultured Candidatus Saccharibacteria bacterium | reverse complement strand
GATCATAGTAATCCAGGTTCCCGACCACACACATCAGTTTGAACCGGTCCGGGTCCAGTCCATGATCGGCGGCGTTCTGTCTGATCTGACGGGCATAGACCTCCAGTATCTCCCGTGATTCGACCGGGAGCAGGTCGGAGAGTTCTCTGACCGCGTGCAGGATATCAAAAGAACAGTGCCGCCCACCGCCCAGGAATTCAAACTTGCCAGGATCACGAGCAAAAGCATCCAGGCGGCTCCTCCTGTTCAATTCTGCCTGGTCTTGTTCGAATGTACCACGAAGCACCAGCTCAGCGGGAGCTGGTTCCGCTTGCACATCAGATACCTGCCTGGAGTTCATTACCATAGTGCATTTCTGCTGTGAGTAATTAGTATAGTATACCATTGTTCGTGGCCTGGGGACAACATTTCCGGGTTCCATCAGCCGAGGTGCAGGAGTGCATTTCGCTCGTGGATCTCGACGGATTGACAAATTCCGACAAAATCAGTAATCTTTAGGTGGATCAGCAAGGGAAAGCTTGGATTTTCAGAAAGCAGGCGGGGATGCGAGCCTGCATGACAAGCATTCCAGAAGTGCGCTGATTTTGTTCAGGGGCGAATCAAGTAGTCTCTGGCGGTTGAACCGTTACCTCGTTCTTGAGTACCTTCTTTTTCGCTCAGCGAATCTGAAGGCTTTGGGTGGAACCGCGTCATTGGCGCCCCGACATTGTTTTGTCGGGGCGTTTTTTTATCTGATTTCACTGAGTTTCTCGTATCGGTTCTTTGGTTCCGTTTAGGATGGCCACCATGTGGCTAAACTGTCATTCCCGTACTTGCCTCGTTGATTTGTCGAAGCGGGAAGGCAGCCGCTCTCAGCGAGCCTCGCAAGTCCGGGAAATCCTCTAGGATATCAGTAGATCCCTGCCTTCGGAGGGATGACAGCTAGACTGCTCTCTGTTTTTTCAACTTAGCAAAGGAACTCTATGACACTCCAGGTCACCAATTCACTTACCCGCAAGCTCGAACCGTTCGTCCCGCTCCGTGAGGGCAAGGTGAACATGTACGTCTGCGGACCGACGGTCTACGGGCCCAGCCATATCGGCCATGCCCGCACCTATATCGCGTTCGACGTGATCAGACGGTATCTCTCGTACAGCGGTTTTGACGTCAATTTCATATGCAATATCACCGACGTGCATGACGACATGATCAAGCGGGCCAATGAACGCGGGATCACTATCTTTCAGCTGGCCGAGGAGAACATCGTTTCCTATCTCGCGGATATGGCGACTTTGAATGTACAAAAGGCGAACGCGTATCCCCGGGTGACCGAGGTCATCCCGGAGATCATCGCCCTGGTGCAGAAACTGGTGGACAAGGGGTATGCGTATCCGGTTGAGGACGGTTCGGTGTATTTCGAAGTCGCCAAGCTGCCGGGTTACGGCAAGCTGTCCGGGGTCAAGGCCGAAGAGGGAGTGACCGGTACCCGGGTCGAGACCGACAAGTATGACAAGGCGCATGCTCAGGACTTCGCGCTCTGGAAGGGCATGAAGCCCGGTGAGCCGTTCTGGGAGAGCCCCTGGGGCCAGGGGCGACCAGGCTGGCACATCGAGTGCTCGGTCATGAGCGCCAAGTACTTCGGCCCGACCTTTGACATCCATGGCGGTGCGATCGACCTCATCTTTCCGCATCATGAAAACGAGATCGCCCAGAGCGAAGCTGCCAACGACGCACCGTTCGTCAGGTACTGGATGCATTCCGGGCTGCTGAAGATCAATGGTGAAAAAATGTCGAAGTCAGCCGGAAATTTCATCGAGATCCCTGATCTGCTGAAAAAATACAAACCCATGGCGGTCCGTCTGTTCCTGCTGCAAAGCCATTACAGGAGCTCTCCTGATTTTACCGAGCAGGGTCTTGAGGAAGCCGCGAAACGGCTTGGCCGCTGGAAACGGGTGCTCGCTGACATGAAGGATTCTGTTTCCACTTCGACACAGACCGACGAAGCATCCCGTCAGAAATTCATAGCGGCCATGGACGATGATTTCAATTCGCCCATCACACTGGCGGTCATCGAGGACGTGCTGAAGTCGTCGCTGTCGTCTGCTGTGAAATATAAAACGGTCATGGAGTTTGACAGCGTTCTTGGACTTCAGTTGGATGCAGCTGATACGGCCATGACCGATACGGACAAACTGGCCCAGATCGAGGCTCTGGTCGCAGAGCGCAACGCGCTGCGTGCCGGCAAGAAATTCGCTGAAGCTGATGCGGTTCGTAATCGGCTGAAGAACGAGTTCGGGGTGGTCATCGAAGACAAAGCGACTGGTGTGACCTGGCGTCTGGAACAAGGGAGCAAGTAATGGTGAAGAAGACCGCGCAGGATGTCGAACTCTGTGACGTGCGCATCCTGAAGACGCACGAGGAGATCAACCCTGAGCGATTCCTGGAACTGAAGGCCAAGATCGAGCAGGACGGGTACTGGACCCATCCTATCGTGATAGACCATGACCACGGAGTGGTGCTCGACGGGCATCACCGGTTCGAGATCGCCAAGGCGCTTGGTCTGCGGCGGATTCCTGTCATCCTGGTGGACTATTTCGGATCGGAGATCGAGGTCTGCCAGAGACGGGCAGATATTCCGGTGTCCAAGGAGTCGGTCATCCGACAGGCCAAATCAAAGCAGAACTATCCGCACAAGACTACGAAGCACACCTGTGTCATCAACGGGGAGAACTGCCCGATCATCCACATGGTGCCTGAGGTCAGGATACCGCTGGAGGATTTGAAATGATGCTGAAAAGTTTGATTTGTCACTCTGAGTGGAACGAAGAGTCTCTCTCGAATATCTGGAATGCAGATCCGTTCGGTCGCGGGGCGCTTCCTCAGGATGGCAACGGTGATACTCATTGTACGAGGGGGAATACCCCCCAAAGTTCGATGTAGAAACGTTGGATCCTCCTTCGCTTCGGAAGCTTTGGAGGACAAGGTGCAACACCGTCGCTACAGTACTTTTTCGTGTTTTGAGTGTCATTCCCGCCCTTCGGTAACCTCAGGATAAACTCCGGCGGGAATCTATCTTTTTCCTTTTTCTTTCTGGATCCCCCCGCCTGAGGCGGGCGAGGATGACATCCCACTATTACATCACATAGGAGTATCTATTATGCTCTACAACAGCATTCTCGACACCATCGGCCATACACCCACTGTTCTTCTGAAGAATTTTTCTCCCAACCCTGCGGTCAAGATCTATGCCAAACTGGAAGGTCAGAATCCTGGCGGCTCGGTGAAGGACCGTATCGCACTTCAGATGATCGAGGACGCGGAAAAGAGCGGCGAGCTGACACACGACAAGGCGATCCTGGAATCCACGAGCGGTAATACCGGCATAGGACTTGCGTTCGTGGCAACGGTCAAGGGCTATCGCGTCGTCCTGACCATGTCGGCCGCTATGAGCGAAGAGCGGAAGAAAGTACTGCGAGCTTTCGGTGCGGAGCTCATCGAGACCGACCCGGCCAAGGGGACCGCTGGCGCGATCGACAAGGCGCACGAGATGCATGCCGCCGAACCCACCAAGTACTGGCTGTCCAATCAGCACAATACCACCAGTAACCCCAAGGCTCATTATGAGCATACCGCGTTGGAAATACTGGAGGACGTCCCGGGAGTGACCCATTTCGTTGCGGGCATGGGGACGTATGGCACGATCTCCGGGGTCAGCAGGCGGTTCCGTGAACTGGGCAGGAAGATCGAGATCGTCGCGGTGGAACCGGTGCTCGGTCAGCCGATACAGGGGCTGCGCAATATGAACGAAGCGAACCCGCCCGGTATCTATGATAAAAAAGCCTATGATTCCAAGGTCATGGTCATGCGTGCCGA
>CAYOQW010000111.1:0-1406 GCA_964406175.1 uncultured Candidatus Saccharibacteria bacterium | reverse complement strand
GGGGGCAGCAATGCCGAGATCGTGGTCATCATCCCCGACCGCGGGGAAAAATATCTGAGCACCGACTTGTTCGCTTAGACGTTGGCAGGCCACGGTTGAAAGTGCGGGCCGATATCTTGTTCGGCAGGCAGATCATCCGTTTTATCAAGGGAGATAGCTACTGATGGTGAAACTTTTGGACCAGAAACAAGCACAGGCAGAGATCGACCAGATCCGCTGGTTCCATGAATTCGATTTCGGCAATGGGCTCAAGGCAGTTTCGCCCGAACCTGATGTCGAGGACCACCGGAGGATATGGCGGTTCATCGAGCAGCAGATGGACAAGGTCGACTTTTCAGGCAAGTCGGTGATCGATGTCGGCTGCTTTGACGGGCAGTTCAGTTTTCTCTCCGAGCGTCTGGGAGCGAAGTCTGTGCTGGCTGCTGACGATTTCAGTCAGAACTGGTCTGACAGCCGCGGGCTCCATCTGGCGAAGAAGCTGCTGCAGTCGAGCGTGGAGATCAATGACCACCTCAGCATCTACGATACAGGCTCCCTGAAGCGGACTTTTGATGTCATTCTGTGCTTTGGTGTGTACTACCACCTCCTCGACCCGTTCCATGCGTTCGCTCAGCTCCGGCACGTCTGCCATGCGGATAGCGTGGTGCTGCTGGAGGGCGATATCTGGGTCGGAGAGCAGGAGCCTCTGGTGAAGTATGAGCTCGGCCAGTCGACCCATCCGACGTTCCTGCCGACCATGCAGACCATGGAGTCACTGCTGAACGCAGCGTTTTTCCGGGTCGAGTCGGTCGTGTACCGCCGGCCCATCAACCCCTTGAAGAACAGCATCAAGTACCTGCTGGGCAGAGAATGCAAAGAGCGGGCGCTCATCACGGTACGTCCCTTCGCTGGACCAAATCCAGCGCACGAGTACCCGCCGCCGTTCGGGCTGTCCTCTTATCTCTGATGTGATCTGTTATCAGTCAGTGGCTGGCTGTGTATGACACGAAATTCTTCGGAAAAGATGGTGATCAAGTATCTTGAGATGTTGTGTCCATGTCGTTCTAGATAGTATTTATCATAGCGTTGCGTCAGTTTCTCAAGTCTATGAATTACATGTTTTAAGATTTCACTACCGGTCTTTGTACATGGAATGGACTTCATCCTAGCCGTGATTTTTTAGGCAGGCACTGTTATCGTTTCGTCAGGTAGCGAAATGGTTACGTTGGTACGTTGGCCAGGCGTCGTTTTTGACGTTCGTACTGTCTTTCTTCTTCTAATTCTTCTAAATGTAAGACTTGCGCTCGAAGCTTGCCGAGCATGTGATCATTTACATGATTCCGGTCATATGGTGCGGAACCACCAATCCTTTCCTGGTAGTGGCAGGTACCCCGTAAACTAGACACGTAGTCCAAAGGTATGGTAGG
>CAYOQW010000110.1:0-5405 GCA_964406175.1 uncultured Candidatus Saccharibacteria bacterium | reverse complement strand
TCTTCAGCGATGCTGTAGAGCGGTGCGCCGCCGCCACCGGTCACGATGTAGGTGATGCCGTCGCGAACGATCCTCTGATAGTTGTGGTCATGGCCTGAAAAGACGAGTTGGATGCCCATGTCCTGAAAGACCGGGCGCAGGGCGTCTGCCTTTTGCACAATGCTGTCGGTCCGGTGCGGACCGCCGGTGAAGACCGGGTAGTGCATGATGACGACGGTTTTCGCCGTGGTGTTCTCTCTGATATAGGTCGGGGCTTCGTCGATCCCTTTTTCCAGGTCGAGCAGGAGGAACGTCGTTCCATTGATCGTGTGCTGATGGTTGCCTTCCTCGGCTGCGAAGTAGTCGTCGAACTGGCTCTCCGGGGTGTCATGATTGCCGGCAATGATCCAGAACGGGGCTCTCTCGCGAAGCGGTGCTACGATCTCCCAGAACGTCGCCCAGGCAGCCGCATCGTTAGGTTCGTATGCTACATCACCGACATGGATGACAGCGTCAAACGCTAGTGGTTCCATGAGCGACACCAAGGCTCGGTGCTGCGTTTCCCCGTTCCGGGAATCGCCGTAGATGATAACCGTGGTCGGCAACACGGCAGGTGCAACGAGTGGCTCTGACAGCGGGAGCGACAGAGGAGCATCAGCGACCGGAGCATGAGCAGTTGGCATTCTGATGGTCAGGAAAGCCGCCGCAGCGATGCCACAGGCGACCAATACCAGGAGTGCCACTGGCAGGCTGTACTTGATATGTAATAGGGTCATCAGGGACTGGTCCTGGTCAAAAACAGTTTGGACTTTTTTATCATTTAAGGACCTCACCCCCGCCCTTGGCGAGGCTCGCCTCAGAAGGCGGCTACCCTCTCCTTACAGGAGAGGGGAACTACCTAGACAGGGCGGAGGGTCCCGGCGAAGACCTGCCAGGCGAGGAGCGATTTGGCGATGAGGGAGAGGATGATGTAGGCACGTTCGCCATACAGGTAGTCTTTCCATTTACCGGTCTTTTTGTACTGGAGGACCATGTTGATGGCGAAGCTGTTGAAGAACAGGAAGATAGAGAAGAAGATCCAGTAGACGAAGTCAGGTGCTTTGGCATCGCCGCTGCCGGACCCGAACAGGTACATGGCGATAGCGACCCAGGTGACGGCACCTGCGATGCAGCCGAACCAGTAGGAAAGCCAGTTGGTCTTCGTGGTCGTCTGATTATGCAGTTCCATCATCCAGCCGAACCAGATCATGGTCGCATTGAGGACGAACATGAGCATGAGGCTGACGATGTCGTAGATACCGACCAACATGGCGATGACGATCATCATGACCGAGGAGGACAGCGAGTATTCCAGCCAGCGGGCGTAGTTTACGCCTTTTTTCAGGTTGGCCGTATACCAGCCATTGATGCCCGGCATCCCGATGAGCATGTGAGCGAGGGCAGAGATGAAGAGAAAGCCAGCGACCACCGGTCCGATGCGGAGATCGAAGAGCGTCTCGGGTACTGGTACCAGTTTGTTCACAGTCCGGTCGAACTGGAGGTAGGAGCTCATGACCGGCAGACTGAAATTGCTGCTCAAGAGGAGCATGGCGGTACCCTGAATGAAATGCAGAGCGGCCATGATGAGATTGAACCGCCGCAGGCCAGCGTACTTTTTGGCTTCGTCCATGGAGGATCCTTGACTAAGTAGATAGGCAGAACGGACAGACTTTTCCTATGAATCGGGCTGCAGTTTTTTCAGCTCAGCGTATACCATTTCATTGACCGGAACCGGTACGGAAAGCTCGTGAGCAAGTCGCAGAAACGTGCCGTGGAGCGACTCCACTTCAGTTTGTCTGCCATGTTCTATGTCGACCAGCATGGACGACTTGGAGCCGGGGGCGGTTTTTTCCGAAAACGCGATGATCTCGTCATGTAGATCTGGCGGGAGTTGCACACCTGCAGCTTTTGCCACGGCCAGGGCTTCGTTCAGGCTGCGGCTGTACATGTCACGGCTCTCTGGTACCGCGAGGACCTGGTCGATGGACAGCCGGTAGAGTGACGTCAGACCGGCCCAGGGGATGATGAGGGAAAATTTCTTCCACAGGTCGCGGACGATGTCATCAGAGGCGACCGCTCTGACGCCGGCGGCGATCATCATGGTCTCGATCTCTTTGAGCTGAGGATTGTCAGACCGGCTGCGGTCTCCGAACGTGATACGGCGAAGTCCTCCGGTCTGAGCGATGACGCCAGGTGCAGTGCGTTCGGCTACGATATGGATGAGGCCGGGGTAGACCTGACCTTTCTTCAACGATTTCTTGACCACTTCATCGGCATCGATGCCGTTCTGTGTGGTGATTATAATAGTGTCTGCTTTCACGACGCTATTCAGCTGCTTTGCAATATCTTCCAGATCATACGTCTTGGTCGTGAGGAGGATGAGGTCCGGTTCAAGCATTTCACCGGCGTAAGCGACCACCTGAACTGGCCTGATAGAGAAGGTCCCGTCCGTTGTCTGGACTTCCAGTCCGTGTTCCTGCATGGCTTTCAAATGCTCACCGCGAGCCACAAAGGTAACGTCCTGACCAGCTCGTGCCAGCATCCCGCCGAAATAACCGCCGACACCGCCGGCACCGATGATGGAGATTTTCATGCGAACCTGGCAGATTGGTTGATGAAATCGAAGTGTCATCCTCGCGAAGGCGGGGATCCAGAAAGAAAAAAGGAAAAACGCTGTTGTTTGTACCTGGCCCCCCGGTCGCAGCCGCCGTCTTTGACGAGCTTCGCAAGGCGGGAGGGTGACCATGTCATATCAATCGCGAGGTTCAAGAATTGAGTGTGCTAGCTTGATCCCTGCCTTCGCAGGAATGACAGATCATTCAACCACTTCCGTGATCTGAGCACAGGGAGTGCCGCACTCTTCTATCGCGGCGTAGATGGCGTCTTTGGCTGGTTCCAGAGCGATCTTCTTGGTACCGTCGGTCATGTAGATGACGACCTCGAGGTTCGAGCGCTCCGTGACCTTGGCGACCATACCAGCTCCCAGAAAGCCCTGCACTTCTGACCAGTAGGCACTGGCGTAGTCGGACCCGGTGGTCGAGCCGGTATCGGTCTGGGAACGGGCCTTGGACTGCCAGGCAGGGTCAAAACCTCTCCAGAGACACATGTTCCTCGCTTCACAGACCAGGGCACTGCTCGCCTCCGTAGGCGGACAGACGCCGCATTCAGCAGGGCAGTTGCTGACGCCATAGGTGTTGCAGTCCAGGGTGGCCGAGGTGTCGGTGTAGATGTCCACCGGGACCTCGGGGATGATCTCGGGTGCCGGATTGAAGTGCAGATAGACACCGATACCGCCATAGAATATGACAGCCATGAGGACGATGTTGACGATGAGACGGTCAGGTTTCGGCATCTGGGTTCCCTGTAGTAAGGCGCTGTATGAAAATGACACAGAAGCTGTACCTGTATACCTTAGCGCATCTGCGGCAGGACGTATAGTAGGCAAAAAGTGATCAATACAATCTGGGCAGGACCGAAGTTTTCAGAAGTGTTCGTGCAAGCTGGCTGATCTGTGTCCTGGTGCCAGCGTAGGATAAGAGTTCATGTACTCCTGCGGCGATAGTTGCGCCATCGTGAGCAACCCCTTTGTTCAGCTGCAGTTCGATCTCACCGAAGGTCAGACCACCTTTCTGGTCATCCAGCCCGGCATTCCAGGATTGTATGGCTCCCTTGGGGCCGTCAGGGTTGTCGCGGGCCGTGTCGACACAGTCGTCCTGGCCCTTCGGTACATCGTTTGACCGTTTGACCACGCAGAACCACTGGTCTCCCGTCGGATAGGGGGATACGTAGAGGGCTTTGACCGGGTTGTCCCAGTCGATGTCCTCGGGTCTGATCGTGAATTTATAGACATCTGCCAGGTCGATCTTGAACCGGGCATAGCCGTCAACGGCGTCAAAGCGGTCTTTCGGGATCTGCCGGAAATAGGGGACAGGTGTCGAGAAGCCTTTGGTCGGGAAGAGTGCGGTACCCGGCCGCTCTGGTCCGCTGCTAAATACCTGCGTCAGCGACCAGCAGCACATGGCGACCTGGGCATCCTCGATGTGCAGAGAGTCACGCACTGATACGCCCGCATAGGGGAGTCCGGTCCCGTAGGGATCAGCGAGAGGAGCAAACTCGCGTTCGGCTGTGCAGTGCTTGTGCGTCTGGCCGGTGCGGGTGTTGGTGATGGCGAATTCGTTGCGGTAGGACAGGAAGCCTGTTGGTTCGTAGTTACCAGGATCCAGGGCTGGCGGCACCCTGTGCCCTTTGGCGTTCGCGGCATCCTGATAAAAGTAATCAGATTCCGGCGAGATCCAGAGGCGTTCGCCACCTATGAGCCACTGACTGTCTTTTAGTATGCTGTCGATATCGGCATGGACCCAAAGCGTATTCGGCAGCTCCTGGTCGGGGAAAAGCCCGATGAGCCGGGCACCGTAGCCGGTGATCAGGGCGGTGCCAGTGCTGGAATTCACCCGGGTGGTGGGCACATGCCGCTGAAGAACGGATTCGAGGGCGGGGAGGAAGTAGTGTTTGGGGTTCATGTGAAATTCATTAGGAAAAAGGCTGTCATTCCCGTGAAAACGGGGATCCAGAAAGAAAAAGAACAAAGAGAGATTTGATTTTTATTGTTTGTTTCTGGATCCCGGGTCTTGGCCCGGGATGACATTCCTATCATAGAGCTATACCATGATATGGCCTTACCAGGTGCGTCAGCAGAACGGCTGCCGGATGACCGTCTTCAACTTTTCTGGAGCGACGCGGCGAAAGTCGGACAGGTAGATCTCGTGGTGTTTGCCATGGAGCTGGTGCCCGGATGACCTGATGAAGTCGTGAAGCTTCAGGATATTGTCGTGCTCGGTCACGAAGGGTCCGATGTGCAGGATCTGGACGCTGTCGCCTTCGTCGTATCGTTCAAACCTGACTTTGTCCACAGCAGGCGCTTTCCCTTTTTTCTTCACTGCGTCCAGAGCAGCGACGAAGTCGCTTTTCTTCACGAAGTCCGGTTGGGCGATCATGACCGTCCAGTGCCAGTTGTCCTTGCGTCCCTGGAGGAAATCCTCCGTATCATCCGACCACCACAATCCCTCGGGCGGCATGACAGCGAAGTCCTGCCCGGTCTCCTTCTTGATCGCGAACTTGATACTGTACGCCAGTGGGAACAGCGTCTGCATGGCGTCAGCAAATTCCAGTGACGTATTGGGGTCACCCATTCCGTCGATCATGAGGAAGTTCATGGCCGGCACGGTCACGACCGAGATCCCTTTGGCCGACGGGTTGTAGAGATGCTTCAGGTCTTTTTTCAGGTCGAGTTTGGCTGGCATAGGGGATCTCCTTTTAAATCAAACAATCGCACCATTTGATGCGATTGTAGTACAAAAGTGTTGCAGGAGTAAGTGACTCGCCTAGGG
>CAYOQW010000109.1:0-5418 GCA_964406175.1 uncultured Candidatus Saccharibacteria bacterium | reverse complement strand
TATCTGGATAGTGATGTTGCCTGATGAAACGATACGGTCGATGATGGCTCTGCTTTTCAGTCTTTTCAGTTTGTACTCAACCTGATGTGCTGTCTTCGTGTCATCATACTTCTGAGAGAACACTAGGTCCCACGGGCCTCTCTTCCTTGTAGCTGTTACCAGATCGGCATTATGCTCTTTCACTCGTCTCTCTGGATCACTGCTCGAACCGATGTAATACCGGCCCGTTTTCTCACTGCAGAGAATATACACGTACCCTCTTACAATTTCGCTCATGTCTGACATCGACGCTGATCGATCAAAAAATGGTCGGGGTACGCAGATTTGAACTGCGGGCCTCATCGTCCCGAACGATGCGCGCTACCAACTGCGCTATACCCCGATATGTCTAGCTGACTAAACGATGAGTGCTATCAACTGCCTGTCTCGCCGCAGCTTCAGAGCGAAGGCGGACGCTATACCCCGTACTATCAGCTGATGCAGTATACTGGAGCGGTTGCTCCTTGTAAAGCCTGACAAGTCCCGATACAATACGGACTAATTGAAAGCGTTGCCCTGCCTCACCTTTTACCTGTATCGAGCCATGATCACTCAGATCAGATCGATCGGACGACGGATCGTGCAATTCCGCCCTCTGCAGACCTTTGTGCTGACCTGCGCTGTCACGGCTCTGGTACTTGGCCTCGTGGCCCTTGGTGAAAAAGTGATATTTGCAGACAGGTCCTATCCCAATCTCACCTTTGCCGGCATCGACCTCTCCTACCGTTCTTTTTCAGATATCAAGCAGATCCTCGATGAACGGGTCGCCGTCCTGAACGAAAGCGGAGTCGTATTTCGTTACAAGGATCAAACCTGGACCGCGTCGCTCGCTGAGCTCGGGATCAAGCTGGACACCGAACAGTATCTCATGGATATCAGCACCTATGCCAGAACAGGCGACCCTTTTGAAGATAGCACCACGATCCTGCGTCAGCTCCTCAACCGACAGGACCTGTATCCAACTATCGCATTTACTGCCAGCGAGACCTACCGTGCGTTCATAGAAACACTCGCTGCCCAGATAGAACTGCCAGAGGTAAATGCCACACTCGCCGCCAACACCGGGACGATCACCGTGACCCAGGACCGGGACGGGAACCGCATGCTCCGGGGACTCGCTGCCGCGACGATCGACCAGGCATTTGCCCATCTGACGCCTCCGGTCGTCGAGATCACACTCGAACAAGTACCGGCAAGGGTGACCACCGCAGACGTGACCCCGCTCATCCCCCAGGCCGAAAAGTGGATCACGGATACCGTCCATCTCAAGTACAAACTCCTCGACTGGCCCATCGAGCCAGGACTCATCCAGGCATGGCTCTCCACCGCCTACAACGAAACAACCGGCACCGTGCACCTGACGACGAATTCTCAAGCCGGCAGGACCATGATCCAGGGCTGGTCGGAGACCGACCTGAACCGCCCACCGAAAGATGCCATTTTCGAGCTGACCGATGCCAAAGTCACGAAATTTGAACCGAGCCAGAACGGGATCGTCCTCGATGCCGAAGTTACCTTGTCCAACCTCGATGCGGCCCTGAGCTCAGCTGCTGACGAAGCTCCCATCGCGGTGCTGGTCCAGGAACCGGAGATCAAGACCGCAGAGGTCAATGACATGGGCATCACCGAGCGGGTAGCACGAGGCGTCTCCTATTTCCGGGGTTCGTCCAACGCCCGCATGACCAATATCAGGAACGCCGCCAACAAAATGAACGGTGTCATCATCGAGCCACATACAGAGTTTTCCTACAACGGAACCATCGGGGATGTGTCCACCCAGAACGGCTTCGTCGTCGGCCTCGTCATCGAAAAGGGCCGCACCGTCGAAGGTGTCGGCGGAGGCGTCTGCCAGCCCTCGACGACCATGTTCCGCGCAGCGCTCGACGGCGGATACCCGATCACCGAGCGATTCGCTCATGCCTACCGGGTCCATTATTACGAAGAAGGCGGCCCTGGCTTTGAGGTCGGAGCCCCCGGGATCGACGCGACCGTGTACGCCCCCGGCAAGGACCTCAGGTTCCTGAACGACACGGACAACCACATCCTCATCCTCACCGACTACGATCGGGACAATTACCGTCTCACCATTGATCTCTACTCCACCCCTACCGGCCGCGTATCGACGATCAGCGAACCCAGGGTTTTCAACATCACAGCCGCACCGGCTGCCGAATACTACGACGTTCCGGACCAGCCGGTCGGCTACGTCAAGCAGATCGACTGGGCCGCTGGCGGCGCAGATACTGAATTTTCCAGGACCATTCTGTTCCCTGATGGCACGACCACATCAGAAACGTTCACCAGCCACTACAAGGCCTGGTCCGCCAAGTACGAACGCGGCACTCTGGGCGCAGAAGAGCCTCCTGTAGAACCAGCCCCGACCATCTAATTATCTGATTTACCGAAAGTTCTTAATGAACGTGCTCACCGGTTCGCTCGTCATGACCCTGTCAGCTATTTTCTACGGTCTGTTCGCTCCCTACCTGAAAAAGGTCAGCGAAACTGTCCCGCCGTTCATGACCCTCGCGGTGACCTCGGCGACCATCGCCATTACGTCGCTGGTGCTGAGCTTCATCTTTGAAAAGAATTTTGATCTCCATCTCCTCACCTCCAAAAGCATGATCAAGCTGATCCTCGCAGTCGGCATGCTGAACCTGCTCGCCTACTG
Source organism: uncultured Candidatus Saccharibacteria bacterium (assembly GCA_964406175.1). Classification (GTDB taxonomy): domain Bacteria; phylum Patescibacteriota; class CG2-30-54-11; order CG2-30-54-11; family CG2-30-54-11; genus CG2-30-54-11. Next base: position 2,711 of record CAYOQW010000109.1, on the reverse strand, counting down.
GTTCGAGATCCTCGGATTTCAGTACCTGCCGGTCTGGCAGCAGCAGATGTTCTTTGCACTCATCCCCGCTTTTGCGGGCGTCGCCGCCTTCTTCATCCTCGGCGAAGCACTGTCCATCAGACTGCTCATCGGTCTGATCATTACCGGGACCGGGCTGTTCATTTCAGTGAAATAGATCTATGGCGATCAGTCTCGCTCAGGTCAAAGATACGATCCTCGACTTCTTTTTCCCGCCGTTCTGCGTTTCCTGCAGGCAGAACGGCGAGTGGATCTGTGCTGACTGTCTGAGCAAGAGGAGACAGGAGTCAACCTGGCAGTGTCTGGTCTGTGACCAGACGCAGGATCGGCATGCCATCTGTCCGGCATGTCAACACAAACAACCTCTGAAAGGCATATTCATCAGTGGCCATTTCGATGAAGTGATGCAGCGAACAGTGCATGCGTTCAAATACCAGTCCTCATCAGTACTGGCCAAACCACTGGCGCATATCCTGGCCGACCACCTCATGTCAGATCCAGCCTTTGCGGCTCTGGACCGGGCCTTGACCGTCCTCGTACCGGTACCTCTGCACAAGTCCAAACAGCACCTGCGCGGCTACAACCAGAGTGAGCTGCTCGCAAAAGCACTCCTCCCCTTGCTGCCTGGGCTGACCGTGGCCAACGCCATCACGCGGACCAGGGCTACTGCTTCGCAGATGGAGCTTGACCGTCATGACCGGCTGCAGAACATGAAGGCCGCGTTCGCCCTCGTCCCTACTGTGGACCTCAAAGAAAAAACTGTGATCCTGATCGACGATGTCGCCACCACCGGCTCTACCCTGTTCGAATGCGCCAAAGCGCTCCAGCCAGCCAGTCCGAAGACGATCTGGGCGGCTGTGCTGGCACACGGATAGCCATTTACCTACTGATACATGACAAGACAACCCCGTACCTACTATCAAGGGCTGTTTTTGTTAGAATTAACGCCTCGGCGCTACTTCCGCAAGATCTTCTCCATTGTTCTTCCCTTTGCCAGCTCATCGATCAATTTGTCCAGATAGCGGATCTCCTGCATGAGAGGATCTTGAATATCTTCCACACGGATACCGCAGATCACACCTGTGATCATGGTCCTGGAAGGATTCAGGTGCGGCGCCTCTGCAAATAACGCCTCAAACGTCGTTCGCTTTCCCAGGTGAGCTTCCAGCTCTACCTGACTGTATCCCGTAAGCCAGCGGATGATCTCATCAACTTCTGCTTTTTGGCGTCCTTTCCTCTCTGCCTTGGCAACATAGAGAGGATAGACCTTGGCAAAGGACATGAAATTGATCGAGGGCCCCATTTGGTTTTCTCCCAAGTTATATTGTTCTGACGGATCCAACCAGACTGATCAGCATCTGAGTGGATCAGTGGTCATGCCAGGGCGGTAACCTCTCGCAGAAGCTTGACTGGCTGATCAGCGATCAAACACAAACCAGCAATATTCGTTACGCAGTTTCTGATCATCAAATACGAGTTCGCGGATCTCGTCGGGCAACTGAGCACGCTGCCACTGACACTCCAGGCGGCCAGCTTCATCGCCCTGATCTACGGGCACAGCTGCGCGTACGGCCTTGAGCGCGTACGCGGCAGCCCCCAGTTCATGCGCGGCGACGTGAGCTACGACTCCAGCCTGTCCGGCTGCATAGGCAGCGTACCGGGCTGCACCGCTCAGAGCACGAGCGGCCGCCATGGCGTGGCCGCCCGCAGCTCTGGAATCAGTCATCCTGATCTCGCCGCAAGTCCAGCCCCGGATAGCTTCGATCGCCTGCCGCGGCCTCGGGTCTGAGGGCACTACCGACTCGAAGTGGTGCAGGACATGTTCAGCACAATCAGCAGCCCAGAGAGCCAGAAGATAGTGATCAGCATCGCTGAGCGTGCCACCGCGTCGAATAGTCATGAGTCTGGGATCCCGGAGCCTGGAAAAGATCATTTCCAAATACCTTTCAAGTGCTGGTCACGATATAGTCCACAGAATCAGTTATTCGCCTTTTGGCAAGGTTGAGAGCACGCAGTCTGTTCTCCTGCAAGGTGTGCTGTGACGTCCCTGGAGAGAACTTGGTCCGCGTCCCCGCTACTCGCTGTATCATCTCATCAAAGGCGGCAAGTACCTCACTTGCTTCACTGGTCGAAAAATTAACTCGAGGGTATTGTTTGTATCCCAAAAGTCTGAGCGCGAAACGAAGTGCCTTATTATTCTTCTGCAGCATCGTGTGCTGCCAGGTCCCGGGTGTCAATTTGACTACAGCTTTTTCTGACTTGGCGAGTAGAGAGGTCAGTGGTCGAATCGCTTCGACCGCGTCGTCTGATATTTTGCCAGGCTGGTTCGTGATCATGTAATTCTTCCGATACAGACGGTCAGATGAGGTGGTAGCTAACCCTGTCCAAACGTAACCTCTGATCCTGTAAAAAGCAACAAGAAAGCCCGAGAGTATCGGGCTTTGGTATATCAGTCTCTTAGATCTTGGCAGTGCCACGTCGTTCGCGAACGACGTGGCTGAGAGGTTGGGAGGAAGTTAAAGCTTATTCGCTCTCCTGCATATAGTCAGCGACGATGGTGATGATTTTTTTGACCGTATCGCTGCACGATTTGAACGTTACTCTGTCCAGGACGTCATTGCCGTAGTTACGAAACAGATCGCTGATGAGCGCATGCATGAAGGATTGAGTAACTGAATTTACCTTTTCAAAAT